>VGSX01000366.1 GCA_016874895.1 Deltaproteobacteria bacterium | reverse complement strand
TGTCCATGGCCTCTGCCTGAGACCTGGTCAAGGTTTTTCCGGCCAAGTGGTGCACGCTCCGTTTAAGAGGCACTTTGGCGCCGTGGGCCGTTACCGCTTGTTTAATATGGGCCACCTTGGTCTGGAGAATTACGCTGATTCGGTCTGTCGTGATGCCCAGGGCCGAAGCCACCACCTTGGGCTCAAGTTTGAATTGTTCAGACTTCAATATGGCGCCGGTCAACTCGGCCCCGGTGATCCCCTTGCCGTGGCGGGCATTCAGCCGCAAGGCGTCAAGATAGCGTTCCCGCTCGTTGGCATAACGCCTGACCTCAACCTCAATTTCGGCCTCCTCGCCATAGGCGCGCATGACTGCCCGCCGCCGGTGAAAGCCGTCGATGATGCGGCCGGATGCGTCAACGATAATCGGCGGTAAAGCTTCCCCTGCCAAGAGCGCTTCGGATAGCCTTTGCACATGGCTCCCGTCCACCTGTGATCGTGGATACAAACCGAAATCCTCAATCAATTGGACTGCCTGCATCTTTTCCATTTAAGACCTCCTCCCATGATGAGCCTTGCCCTGCCATGCCTCACCAAGCCGTGCCTTATGTTTTTACAAACCATTAATGGGTAACCCTCGTTTACGAGCCTCCAATAATAACTTGGTATATTTGGCTCTAAATTCTTGGTCTTGAAATGGGTTGCCCTCCTCCAGGCTGATCCGGGTGGGGATGGTGGTGATCAGGCCGGTGCTTTGGTAAATCTTCATCAGCACGTCCTGGGTCTCCTTGGCCAACCGAGCCCACCCCACTTTGGAACTTTCACTTTGGCTGAGTTCACACTGGCGCATGGCATAGCGGGACAGGTTCTCTAAAAATGCCAGTTTACGCCCCAAAAGTTCGCCCTGGTTAACCTCCTCCACCATCTCCCGGTTGAGCCTTTCGGCCACCCGGAGGTCCTTCTGCACCATGCGCCGGGAGATGCCGAAATATTGAGCAATTTCCCTGACCTTGGCACCCCTATCTAACATTTCCTGGATCTTCAGGGCCCGCTCCCGACGGCGCCAGGAGATGTTCTTGATTTGCTTCTCCCCCTGGGGGTTTTGCGAACCCACAGGTTCACCCCCTGGCCTTGGGTCTGGCCCTGCCCAGGCGTTTGCAGTAAAGATGGTTCACCACCTCATCCCCATCAAAAACCATGACGTTCCACGGCGAGAAGCAGCGCTTGCAAATCCACAGATGGCACCGGTCAAATGCCGACATGGGTTTCGGGGGGCCGGCATAGGTGCAGCCCCAACCCTCTCCGGGATCGCCTGCCGACTTCCACCAGAGACAATGTTCGCAGCGCAACCAGGCGGGGGCGTTCATGCGGCTCCATCCCAACCGGCGAAGAAATACCGCAAGGCGTCCAAGGCGTGATGGCGGCCCTTGCCGGGTTCGTGTACCACGTAGCCCTTGAGCTCTGAGATCAGCTCTTTGCAGCGATGGTGAATCAGGAGACCGGGCAGGCCGTCGGGCCTCACCTTCAGCCAGCGGCGCACCAGCTCCTGGCCCACCTTCACCGGGCGCCTGGGGGCCTTGACTTCGATCCCCAGGATGTTCGAGAGCATGGCCCGCTTGTCGGGGTCGGAGGGGTCGGCGAAGGCGTCGGTTATAGCCCCGTAATCGCTGGCCTGGTGTTGGGCCAGGATTGCCTTGCCGTTTTCCAGGGTGGTGCGGTAGCGCTGGTAGTATTCATCCAGCACCAGCACCCGCTCGCCTCGTTCGATGGGCTGAATCCACAGGCAGGCGAAGGGGTTCTTGTAGCCGAAGTCGATCCCCAGGTAAAGCGGCCCGCCGGGGCGGTAGTCGATGATGGCCAGATTGCGGTTCATTTCAGTTCTCCTTGCCTCGCCGCACCACGCCATGCCTTGCCAGGCCTCGCCCCGCCGGACCTTGCCATGCTCGATTCATCACTTCAAATCCTTCCCTTTGATGCCGGTTGCCGTCATGAATGCCGAAGCCGCCTTTCGCTTCAGCACCGCCTCTGCCTGGTGGGACAGGCTGCCGTCCGGGAAAACGACTCCGTTAGCTTTGAGCACCTGGAACCCACTGATCGCCGCCAGGCAGTTCACCTGGGCCAGTCCGGCCCAGTCGTCGAAGTCGACCCTGGTCTGCTCCCAGACCTTTTCCAGGTCAATTTCCTCGCCCGGCCCCGGCGGGGGCGGCAGAACCTTTTTGACCCGGGGCCAAGTGGCGGCCAGGCGGAAGAGGGTCTGGTCCTGGGCCAGCAGGGCCGCCCCCAGGAAGCCCTGGGGATCGTCGGAGGCCCGGTAGGGAAGCAACGCTTCAGCCCAACCCATGACAAACCTCCTGGGAGCTTTCGCCTTGCTGCTGGGCTTCCTCCTCCTGCAGTTGCTCAAGCCCGATCCTGGCCAGTTCCATCAGCTTCAAAAAGGCCGCCGCGGAGTTCTTAATCTGGCAGCGTTTCTTGATACGCACGATGAGGTCGAAGAAGGCGTCGTAGGTGTTGAGATTCGCCAGGTACACTGCATCCCCGGCAAAGGCCGCGGCGGTTTCCTTGAGCAGTTGATCCAGGTCCTCCAGTTCCTCAGGAAGGAAAAGGAAGCTGGTGAGCTTGTAGCGCAGGCGCTGCTCGGTGATGGCCGCGAACTGGATGCCCTGGAGGGCCTTCAGGGTGTCGGAGTCTAGCCCGGCGTACATCCGGGCCTGCACATCTTTGATGCTCTCCCACAGCTCCTTCAGGATCACCAGGTCGTCCTGGCCGGCGATGGCGTTGTGGGAAAGCTGAATGGCCAGGCGCTCATCCATGTCCTTTTCATCCGCAATCACCAGGACCAGGACCTGCTCCACCCCGGCTTGCCGGGCGGCCATGACCCGGTGGTTGCCGGAGAGCACCCGGAGCTTGCCGTCCTTTTCCCGGTAGCACAGGGGCAGAGAGGACAGGTTCCCGTCCTTTTTGACGTTCTCCACCAGGGCCTGGAACTGCTCGGCCTTCATGTAGCGGGCGTTTTTCTCCAGGAGCCTGAGTTCTCCTGGATCGGCCAGCTCCAGCCGGTAAGGAAACAGGCCGGATAACTTGTCGTTGAGCAGGTTCAGGACTTCTCGAACTTCTTCAGCCATAAGGGGACTACCTCGTTCAGATTCAGGATGCCCATGTCGGTCTCGTAGACCAGCTTGCCTGGGTCCCGCCGGGCCAACTGGTAGAGACCCCGGTATTTCATGGACACCGGCTTGTCCGTGAAGACCATGGTGCGGCACTTGGGTATCTCCAGGAGAAATTTCTCTTCCAGCAACCGCCGCACCTCTCGGGTCTGG
>VGSX01000365.1 GCA_016874895.1 Deltaproteobacteria bacterium | reverse complement strand
CCATGGCTAAAGCCAGGGGCTTGCGGCGGGGTTTTGGTCATACAAACCTCTTAAGAATTGTTGGGACTCACCGGCCCCGGCCGAAGAGAACGATGCGCACCGTCTTGAGCAGAATGGCCAAGTCCAGCAGGAACCCCATATTTTTAATGTAATACAGATCATACTTAAGTTTTTCCCAGGTATCCTCCGTGGACGCAGCATAGGAAAACATCACCTGGGCCCATCCGGTAATCCCGGGCTTGACCAGTAACCGATAGCTGTAGTACGGCACCTGCTCCTTCATTTCATTGATCACCAGCGCGGTGGCGAAGGTGGCAAGATTCGCCTGGCGGCAGACCGGAACCGGTTTGACAAATTCCTGGATAAAGATCTCCCGCTCCGGGCGGGGGCCGACAATACTCATGTCACCTCTGATGACGTTGAGCAATTGCGGCAGTTCATCCAGTCGCAGTTTCCGCAGGACCCTCCCGACCCGGGTGATGCGGTGATCGTCTTCTTCAGCCCACTTGGCGCCCAGGGCTTCGGCGTCCTCCACCATAGAGCGAAACTTGATAATTTTAAAAGGGTTACCTTCCTGCCCCAAGCGCTCCTGGAGATAAAAGACCGGCCCCCGGCTGTCCAGTCTGATGAGCAGGGCAATAATGAGGAAGAGCGGGGAGGTGAGGATTAACGTGAAAAAAGCCAGGAACAGGTCGAGTACCCTTTTGAGGCGTCGATAATAAAATTTATTGGACATGAGACTGTTGAGAAAGAGCCAGACATCGGAAATATGTTCGATGGGGACCTTGTTGGCCAGATATTCATAAAAACTCGGCATGTCCAACACCTGGCAGCCGTTCCAGCAGATTTTGGTCAGGACTTGTATTAATTCTTGCGATTTTTCATGGGTGATGGCAACGACCAGCAAGGATATGCGGTAAGTATCTACAACCTGATAGATTGACGAAGAATTTCCCAATACTGGCACACCGTCGATTTCTGTGCCGATCTTCTGGGGATCATCATCAATGAAGCCGATGACCTCCAACCCGCAGCCTTCTCTCCGGCGGATGGCCTCCAGAAGCCGCCGGCCGGCTTTCCCGGCGCCGATAATCAACAATTGCCTTTTCAGGCGCTGAGGCAGGGCCAGGGAGGTAAAAAGATAGCGCCAGGCTATCAAGATACTCGTAAAACAGCCGGACTGGATAGCGATCTGATAGCGGCCGATGAACCCCTCAATGGGGAAGAAATAGAAAACAATAATTATTACGGTGCCCATGGTGGCAGCAATAATCAGACGGGCGATCATAGGCCAGCGTCGGAAATCCTGCTGGTAGTCATACATGTCGGCAATGTAAATCACCACCAGATAGGTCAACCATGCCACGAGAAATTCAATATAATGACCAGATAGATACGACCAATGGTAGGTCAACTTGGGGTTGACCAGAAAAGCCAGGGCCACCGCCAGGACAAACGCCGCCGTATCACCGGCCAAAAGGACCAGTTGCCAGGATGAAATCTTTTTGCCACAGATTTTCAACATGGGGCGGCAACCTGGTATAGCGAGAAATAATTGATGTAAAAATAGAGAGTTATGTCAGGAAGGAAAAGACGGCAGTATTGCTATTTGGCGTTCACCCCGGAGGGGGAAAGTTAGGCAAAAATTATCGGTTTTCTGCTCCGCAAAGACTCCAGGGCCTTGAGGGTGGCCTGGGTGGAAGAAGCGTATTCCGAGAAGAGTTTGGCCGCCCGGCCAGAGTCCCAGGGCTCCAGGAAAAAGGCCCGCAGTTCGCTTGCATAGCCCATATCCATGGAGAGCTTTTTGACGTTCTGGCGGCGGCCACCCTGGATGATCTGTGCCTGGCGGAAGTCCTCGATGACCCCCACCGAGTCCTCGCAATAGACCTCGAACCGTTCCCGGGAAAAGGTCTTGCTGCCCTTGGCGGTGTAAAGGATGGTCCCGAGAGAGCCGTCCTGGTAATTCAGGGTCAGGGCCAGGTTGTCATCCGGGCCGTACTTGCCCATCTCGCCGGTGATGGCGGCGGCGCTCACCTGGATTGCTGGGGATTCAGTCATAAAACCCAGGAAGTCGATGAAATGGCAGACCTCACCCAACAGTCGGCCACCGCCCACCTGCGGATCATGAACCCAGTGGTCCAGCGGGATGTAACCGGCATTGACCCGGTAGGTCATGACCAGGGGTGTAGTCCGGCCAGCCAGGGCTGCTTTGACCTTCTGGGCCAGGGGACTGAAACGGCGGTTAAAGCCCACCATCAACAGGCCGGACCCGTCGTAGGCCGCTTTGATCTGATCCAATTCCTCTTCCGTCAGACACAGGGGTTTTTCCACGAAGACATGTTTGCCGGCGGTCAGGGCCTCTAGCACCAGACCGGCGTGGGAGTTATGCCGGGTGGTGATGAGGACGCTGCCGATGGCCGGGTTGTCCAGAATTTCCCGGTAATCCGTTCTGGCCTGGGCAAAACCGAACTTTTTGGAGATATGGTGGGCGCTGACCCCGGTGGTGGTGGCAGCCGCTACGAGTTCCAGCCCCGGGATTTTTTTCAGGGCCGGGAGCAGGATATTTTTGGTAAACATGCCGCCGCCGATGAGGCCCACGGCCTGACGGGAAGCGGTAGCGGCCGGCGCCAGCCGAATTTGAGGTTTACCCGGGGAGGCAATAAGCTCCGGCGCCTCCCCCGCACCAGCCTGCGGGTAGGTGAGAACAACCCCGATGTAGGGTTCCTTGTTCCCTAAAATAAGTTCATAGGCCTGCAGGGCATCGCTAATATCAAAACGATGCGTGATCAGCCGTTCCAACTGCATCCGGCCCTGAGCCACCAGGTCCAGAAAAGCCGCCAGATTGCGGCGTTCGGTCCAGCGCACGTAGCCGATGGGGTAGTCAAAGCCTTTGGCTTCATAGAGCGGCGCCAGGCTACCGGGGCCGGCGGCCCTGGAGACGGAAAAGAGCAGTTCTTTTTCCCAGAAGGTCTTACGGGTGAGGCTCAGGTCCGCCACTCCCACCAGCACCAGGCGGGCCCGGTCCCTGGCCACGGCCTCGGCCAGCAGGATGGGCCGGTTGTCCTGGCCGGCGGAGACGATGAGCACCGCGTCCGCGCCCATGCCGCCGGTGAAATTGGCTACCGCTTCTTCCACGTTGTCCTGGCCGGGGACAAGGGCCAAGTCCGCGCCCAGTTCCAGGGCCAGGTCGCATTTCTGGCGGTCCAGATCCATTCCCGCCACCCGGCACCCCTGGGCCGAAAGAAACTGGACGGTGAGCATACCCAGGAGGCCCAGGCCGATAACCACCGCCTTCTCGCCCCGGGTGAG
>VGSX01000364.1 GCA_016874895.1 Deltaproteobacteria bacterium | reverse complement strand
GCTCCCGGGGCGATCTCCATAAGCACGATATTTCCTTTATCTGTGTGCCCATCAAAATCGGCCCGCAAACCATCGGCGCCCTGAGCGTGGACCGCCTCTACCAGGAAGAAATCCATCTGGACGCCGACCTGCAGCTCCTGACCATCATTGCCTCCATTATCGCCCAGGCGGTGAACAACCTCATGCGCATCGACCAGGAGAAGCAGCGGCTCCAGGCCGAAAACCTGAAATTGCGGGAAGAGTTGCAGGAAAAATACAATCTCAATAATATTGTCGGCAATTCCAGCAAGATGCGCCAGGTCTTCGAGATGATCCAAAGGGTGGCGAAAAGCAACGCCACGGTCCTGATCCGGGGGGAAAGCGGTACAGGCAAGGAGCTGGTGGCCAGCGCCATTCATTACAACAGCAGGCGGGCCCACAAGCCCTTTGTCCGGGTCAACTGTGCTGCGCTGCCGGAAACTTTGGTGGAGAGCGAGCTTTTCGGGCATGAAAAGGGGGCTTTCACCGGCGCTACCCAGGCGAAAATGGGGCGGTTCGAGTTGGCCCAACGGGGCACCATTTTTCTGGATGAAATCGGCGACCTGAGCCCCACGGTGCAGCTCAAGCTGCTGCGGGTCATCCAGGAACGGGAGTTCGTCCGGGTGGGCGGCACCAAGAGCATGGAAGTGGACGTGCGCATCATTGCCGCTACCCATCGCGATCTGGAGGGTTTATTGGCCCAGGGGACCTTCCGGGAGGACCTCTATTACCGGCTCAATGTCTTTCCCATCTACCTGCCTCCCTTACGGGAACGGCAACCGGATATCATCCTGCTGGCGGATCATTTTCTCGAGAAATACAGCCAGGAAAATAATAAAACCACCCGCCGCATTTCTGCGCCGGCCATCGACCTGCTGGTGCAGTACCACTGGCCCGGCAATGTCCGGGAACTGGAGAACGTCATTGAACGGGCCCTGCTGGTCTGCGACGAGGACACTATTCGCACCACCCACCTGCCGGCCAGCCTCCAGACCCTGGACCGCCCGGACGGCAAGAAGACCCCTTCCCTGGCCGCAGCCATCGAGAACCTGGAAAAGGAAATGATCATCGAAGCGCTCCGGGCCTCCCGGGGCAACCAGACCATGGCCGCGGAGTATCTCGACACCAGCTTGCGCATCCTCGGCTATAAAATTAAAAACTACCAGATTAATCCCAAACAGTATAGAACCCAATGAGCCCGGTCAGGCCAGCCCTGCTCAGGTTCTCTTAGCCCAAAGTCTCTTTTATTTTGCCGGGTACCGAAAATCACCTGCTCCTAAAGAAAGGAAGGGTTTCATGCCGCAAGAAAAAAAAGTTAAGGATCTCATGTTTCCCCTGGAGGATTACCCGCATATCCCCTATTGGTTCACCCTGACTCAGGCGGTGGTTATCGTCCGGGAGGCGGCCATTAAATTTAAAGGCTCCTTCGAACCCCGGGCGGTGCTGGTCTTTGATGAGAAATATAACCTGCTGGGTCTCCTGACGTTGAAGGACATTCTCCGGGGCCTGGAAATCGATCTTTTGGAAAAATCCGGCGGCGGAGAAATTTCCTGGGCCGATCTGGTGGGCCAGGATTTGCAGCAACAGGCCCAAAAGCAGGTAAGCGAGGTCATGAGCCCCTTCCGGGTTTCCGTATCCGTGGAGGATTCCCTCGTAAAAGCCCTGACCTTGCTGCTCCAGGAAACCGTGGAGAAAATTCCGGTGCTGGAGGGGGACAAGGTGGTGGGGCTGATCCGCCTGGCCGACCTGTTCCAGGAAATATCCGGGGCCCTGATCAGGCGTTAACTAACCTCCTGATACCATTACAGGACAGCCGATGGCCCCAACTCGGCACAATGAAACGAGCATAGCCGAGTGGGGCCACATTAATCGCAGCAATTCTCCCTGCCCCGGAAAACGTGTGGGTAATGCCAAGCTTGAGGAGAGAGGGGCAGGGTGAGGGAAATATAGTACTTTACTTTTCCAGGTGGGACCGATCTAAAGGAGGATTGCTCATGGGCGTAAATTATAAGGAAGCGGCGGAATTTATCAGCAATGACCTGAGGTTGCGGACCCTGCCGGTGGCAGCGAAATTTCTGCCGGACAAAGGGCGGTTCCCCGAAAAGACCCGGCAACCCTCGGTGACCCTGAAAAAACGGATAACCATCTGCATGGGCGTCACCATGGCCCGGGTGTATGGTTGGACAGTGGGATTAGCCCAGGAAGACCTGATCTGCGTCCCCGCCATGATCATGTTCGGCTTCACCGAGGCCCCGGACCAGCCCGCCACCCTGGCCCGGCTTTTTTGCGACATCAATTTTTCCAGCAGCCCGGAAAAAGCCCTGAACGAAGCCGGCAGCATGAACCGGCTGGCCAACCGGGAATTCGAAGCCCTGCTCCTGACCCCTCTGGCCAGGACCCCGGGCGAGCCTGACACCGTCCTCATCTACGCTAACCCGGCCCAGGTCATGCGTCTGGCCCAAGCCTACAGCTACGTTGCCGGGGAACGGGTGCCCGGCCATTTCGGCGGCAAGGTGGAGTGCGACGAGTACCTCATCGCCCCCTTCAAGACCGGCAAACCCCGGGTAGCTATTCCGGGCATGGGAGACCGCATCTTTTCCATGACCCAGGATGACGAAATGGTCTTTGCCCTGCCCGGCCCGGCCCTGGAGGCCCTGCTGCAAGGCCTCAAGGAAGCCGGCAACAAGATCGGGGCCCGCTACCCGGTGACCTTCTACCAGAATTTTCAGCCGGAATTTCCCAAGTACCATCAGGCGTTAGGGAAGGAATTGGGGTTGTTTTAAAATGTGAATTTTTGTTTTTTGACGAAGATATTTCTATCATGTCATTAATTTTACTAAAGTATCAGGGCTGGCAGGAAAAGCCGGAAATAAGGAAATCCGGTAGCGCCGATCTCCTGATCGGCGTCTCAGAGGCACAGACCTGGAGGTCTGTGCTACTGAAGGTGAAAGCATTGAGGGTTAGGGTGGGGGTACATTAATCAATAATAACTTTTAGTTATCCCCAACTCAAGCCATGGCCCTGGAACTTGTGGGTGTTGCTCAGCCTTGGGGGAGAGGGCCAGGGGGGATCTTAATCATCGGGGGTGGTCCTAATCGGCCATGATCGTTTCTAAGACTTCGATTCTCTGGGCAAGATCCGCAAAGGTAACGTTATTCAAGACCTCAAACAATGCCTCGGAGGCCTCCTGCCAGACGAGACGGACGGGGCAGACCTCGGAGCGGTTGCAGGCAGTATCGCCGTTGGAGCAATCAACCAGGGAGGAGCCGTTTTCCAGGAGAGCCACGATTTC
>VGSX01000363.1 GCA_016874895.1 Deltaproteobacteria bacterium | reverse complement strand
CCTCCGGCGGGGTGATGGCGTCCTGCCTGCCCCAGACAATCAGCACCGGCAGCCGTAAATGCCCCAAGAGTGTCGCCACCTTAAATCTGCTGGCCGCCTTGGCCAGGCGCACCAAAAAAAGACGCTGCCGGCGATCAGTCAGCAAGGCCATGATCTCATCGATATAGCTGCTGGTAATGACAGCCTTATTGAAAAGTATCCAACCGGCCTGCTGTTCCACGAACTCCCGGTCTACCCGGATAAAACCGCCGCTGGCCAGATTGCGCTCGAACAATCCGGCGCTGCCCGTTAAAATAAGCCCCCGGGCCTGCTCCCCATAACGCCAGCAGAAATCAATGGCCACCTGGCCGCCCAAAGAATTACCACACAGTATAACCCTGGAAAGATTTTTTTGAGAAACAAATTCCTTGACATAGTCCGTAAGCTGACCGAACTCGGGGGCCGCCGGATCCAGCCAGTCGTCCCTATAATTTAACGGCAATCTCAGGGCGATGAGGGAAAACTCGTTCTGCAGGTATTCCATGACCGGCGTCCAATTATCCGGACTACCGAAAAGGCCGTGCAGACAGAGAACCGTTTTCTCCCCCCGGCCCCGGGACGTATAGTAGAAATCGGTCGGCAAGGCAGTGACTGCGAAATCGTTGGGATTAGTTAAACAAGACTTAAACCACCTTATAAGTAGCGGATAATTTTGTCAATACCGGAAATAAAAAAATGCTTGACATGTTCATATATAGTATATTAATATCATTTTAATACAATATATTGTATTCCATCCATTCGTATTCCATTAAAAAATACGTAGGCGTTCAGCTATCAGCAATCAGCTTTCAGCAAAAACAAAAGGTTAGGGAAACTAAGTGAAAAACCAGTGATCCGCCACCTTAGAATAACTATTTCAATCTAGAGCATTAGCTGACGGCTGTAAGCTGACCGCTGAACGCTTACAAAAATACATGTGCCCGGAGGCAGCCATGGAGGCAGGTTCTGCAATGCCGCAGTCCCCCAACGATATTTTTCTCTCTCCCAACGCCCTTACCGTCCTGGCCAAGCGGTATCTGAAAAAGGATGATCAGGGGGAAGTCTGCGAACGCCCCACCGATATGTTCCGGCGGGTGGCCCAAACCATTGCCCAGGTGGACCGGCGCTACGACCCCGAGGCGGACGTGGCCGAGACCGCCGCCAAGTTCTACCAGCTCATGGCCTCCCTGGCCTTTATGCCCAATTCCCCCACCCTTATGAATGCCGGTCGGGAACTCGGGCAGTTATCCGCCTGCTTCGTGCTGCCGGTGGAAGACGACATCAGCAGCATCTTCGACGCCATCAAAAACACCGCCCTGATCCATAAAAGCGGGGGCGGCACCGGCTTTTCCTTTTCCCGCATCCGCCCGGAAAACGACCGGGTGCTCTCCACCAAGGGGGTGGCCTCGGGCCCTATTTCCTTTATGAATATTTTCGACGTGGCCACCGAGACCATCAAACAGGGGGGCACCCGCCGGGGGGCCAATATGGCCATCCTCCGGATAGACCACCCGGACATCGAAAAATTCATCACCTGCAAGAATCAGACGGATAAACTAACCAACTTCAACATCTCCGTGGCGGTCACGGATGCCTTCATGGAGGCTGTGGCCACCGGCGCGGACTTCGCCTTGATTAACCCCCGCACCCGCCAGCCGGTGCGCCAGATCAAGGCCGCCGCCCTGTTCGACCTCATCGTCAAGAGCGCCTGGTCCACCGGGGAGCCGGGGATTATCTTCATCGACGTGGTGAACCGGGGCAACACCATTCCCAACGTCGGCGCCATCGAATCCACGAATCCCTGCGGGGAGCAGCCCCTGCTGCCCTATGAGTCCTGCAATCTCGGCTCCATCAACCTGGCCCGAGTGGTGCACAACAAAGCCATAGACTACCCCATATTAAAGGACATTGTCTGGACCGCGGTGCACTTCCTGGACAACGTCATCGACGCCAATAAGTTTCCCCTGCCCCAGATAGAGGAAGCCACCCTGAAAAACCGCAAAATCGGCCTGGGGGTTATGGGCTTCGCGGATATGTTGCTGCTTCTGGGGATTTCCTATAATTCCGAGGCCGCGGGGCACTGCGCCGAGGAGGTCATGGCCTTCATCCAACGGGAGTCCAAGGCCGCTTCCGCCGCCCTGGCCGAGAAACGGGGCAATTTTCCCAATTTCCCCGGCAGCGTCTTCGATACCGGCAACGGCCAGGGCCACATGCGCAACGCCACCACCACCACCATCGCTCCCACCGGCACCATCAGCATCATTGCCGGCTGCTCCAGCGGCATCGAACCCCTGTTCGCCATTTCCTTTGTCCGACGGGTCCTGGACGGGGCCGAACTGGTGGAGGTGCATCCCTATTTTGAAGAAGTGGCCCGGCAGCGGGGTTTTTATAGCGTGGAACTGATGCGGCGCATCGCCCAGACCGGGTCCATCCGGGACCTCAAGGAGATTCCCAAAGATATCCGCCGCCTCTTCGTCACCGCGCACGACATCACCCCCCAATGGCATGTCCGACTGCAGGCGGCTTTCCAGAAACACACGGACAACGCGGTCTCCAAAACCGTCAACTTCCCGGCCACCGCCACGATGGAGGATGTTCGCCAGGTTTATCTGCTGGCTTATGAACTGGGCTTAAAGGGCATTACCATTTACCGGGACCGCAGCCGGGACCAGCAGGTCCTGAGTTTCGGCCAGGAAAAGCCCAAGGCCCCCCAGTACATCGCCCCCCGACCCCGGCCCACCCGCACCCTCGGGGTCACCGAGCTGATCAATACCGGCTGCGGCAAACTCTACGTCACGGTAAATCAGGATGACGTGGGGTTCTGCGAGGTCTTCGCCCAGATGGGCAAAACCGGGGGCTGCGCCTCCTCCCAGATCGAGTCCACCGGCCGGCTCATCTCCCTGGCCCTGAGGGCCGGGGTCCAGTTGGACGCCGTTATCAAGCAGATCAGCGGCATCCGCTGCCCCAACCCTCACTGGAGCAACGGCGGCCAGGTGCTCTCCTGCCCGGACGCCATCTCCAAGGTCCTGGCCGCGGCCGCCCAGGTCAATCTGAGCCCCGACCAGGAGGACGGCGTCACTATGGGCTCCTGCCCCGACTGCGGCGGCTCCGTGGAACACGAGGGCGGCTGCGTCGTCTGCCGGGCCTGCGGGTTTTCGCGGTGCAGTTGATTGCGATATGATATTGTAGTACTATATGTAAAGATAGCTTAGGGATACATGGAAGAGAAATCTTCCGTTATAATCTCATGAACCGGGAAATCCCAAGACTTGGGGAGGATACTATGGCGTTAGAGAACGAAGTAAGCCCCAAAGAAAGGTTGTCTCCACAAAAT
>VGSX01000362.1 GCA_016874895.1 Deltaproteobacteria bacterium | reverse complement strand
GAATCTTATCTGTCAGTGCAAGGCAACCCTTGCTGCCGGCCTTACAGGGCCCAATTGGTCCCCGTAATCTGCGCCAGGACCGGCAGCACTTCCACGTGCCTTTGGATCGATCTGGCCAAAAACGCCGCTTCGGGATCGGCCTGTTCTCCGGTCGCCGGCAGCAGCAATTCCAGCCGCAGCATGGAATCCTCCCATTCATGGGCTTTTTTCCGGCTCCAGACGCCATCCAGCGCCGCCACCGGCAGATTGCCCACGGCCAGAATGATCCGGCCATAGGTTAGACCCATGATATACAACCAGGCCAGAAAGTGGTCCCAACTCATCTCCAGGGCGTCCGGAAGGTCTTCCGTCTGAGCCAGGGCCAGGGGAATGACATTATCCTCCCCGGCCATCAGGCGGATGATTTCCTGATCCCGGGACAAGAAGACCACTTTACGGCCGGCTTCCACAAAATCGCTATATGCATCCCGTATCAGCCGATCAGCCGACCCTCCCAGCGAAGGCGGCGGGGAATCCAACTCCACGCAGCCGGTTTCTTCCCGCAGTCGGTTATATTCCAGAAATCCCAGGTAACGCAACCGGTCCTCCAGATGATTCTGATTGCTGAACAGTCCTCGAAAAAGTGGAAAATTCAGGGCGTCGAACTCCTGCAGGGCTTTGCGGCTGAATTTGCCCCGGCGGTTTTTCAACTCCTCCCGAACCGTGTTGCACAGGACAAAATCAATACCGGGCCGCCGTCGAAGCTGGCGCAGATACGTGGAATAAAACCGATCCCGGAGCAGGTTGGTGTCCAGGGCCAGGTAATAAACGTCGCCCCCCTGGGTCAGGGGCCGCCGACCGGCCTCCTGGATCAGGGCCGCCAGGGTCTCACAGCCCTGGGGCAGCAGCGCCCCGCATTGATAGAAACTGTCCCGAAGGCGGCGGTAATCAGGGATTTCCTCCCGCAAACCTTCCCGTAAAACCCTGGCCACCTGGTGATGCCTGGCTTCGTAAGTCTTGGCCGTCACCAGGTTGTCCAGACGCATCCCCGTCGCTCCGGCCTGGCAGTGGCCCAGGGTCAGGTCGCGCAGCAGGGGGACCTGAAGCCGCAGGTTGCTGGCAAAATCCAGATCACTGAGGGCATTGAACAAGAGGATAACCTGGGGTGTGGGCAGCACGAGATTTTTCATAGAGTACCCTCCTGGCTGTGCCAACCCGAGGCAGGCACCTGATGCAGTCGGATGGCCTGGCGGGGAATGAGGGGGAAGGGTCGCTGCCGGAACAGATGACTGCCATACTGCAGATAAATGATCTGGCCCGGCGGTTGCAGCCGGGAGGCCTGATTCACTAGAATCAGGGGCACAAAGCTCCAGGTAGTGGGCGAAATATCCAGGATGAGGGAGGAACCTGCACCAACCCGGCCGACCAGGGTGCGCACCTGCCCCGCAAACCGGTCCACGTCTTCTTCATCAAATTCATGGAGTTCCAGTTTGAATTTTACCTGATAGTGCCGCCCCAGTACGGCTAAGGCCTCCTGAAGCTGCCGGCTCAGGTCAGCCTGCTCCGGGGTGACCCAAAGATGCAGGTGCTTGGGTTTTACCAACTGCTGGTCCAGATGCAGCCAGAGTGGATTAAGGGTCTCATAAAGATGGTGCCCGGCCAGGGTGATCCAGGTATCGGGGAGTGGTGAGGGCGGCATGGGGGGGCCTCATGAAAAATTATAGGGGATACGTTACTGGTTTGTCCTCCCAGAGAATTTGCACAAAAATGCCGATGAGGAGGGCCAGGGGGGAGTTATAGAGTAATATCTTTAAGAAAAGGAAGAAATTTTGCCAACCAAAAAATATCCATAGATAAGGCCATTGTCCACTGATAGCGTTAAGATTAGCGTCGGGCGGCAAATAAACTCCGATAAGGGGCAAAAGGCAACATCCTATGAAAAGAGAGACGCCTAAACTATAGAGAAAAATTTTACCCGCTCTCTTTCTGTATTCCTGAGAGCCGGGTTCCAGATTATTCTTCACCTCCATGAAAAAATAGATGAAGGAAAGAAAAAGCGCTGCCAACGGCAGCACTAGATTAATCCCCCATGGCTCTGAAAGTGCCACATGCCAGCTTTCGCCGGTAAAAAGGAGAGGCAGGTAACCGATTATAATGCTTCCAATAACGCGAGGGAAAAAGAACTTTAACCGATCCAAAAACCGATCCAGCCGACTGCCAGAAGTGAATTGCTGACGTTGGTCATAGCACCATCTTGCCTCTTCCTTATTATATCTTCTCAGGAACCAGTCTTCACAGTGAGATAAATAGTTCTGTTTTATGGCGCTGCCAGAGGCCAACCGGGCTAATGCACCATTTGTTTCTAAAAGACTATCTTTCATTAAAGCCTTAACATCTTTTTCACGATTTATTTCACTGCCATTTGAATCTTCTCCAAGTTCTTTTAAAACAATGAAAATATAATTTGTCTCTGCACTCAAACAATGTTTCAGCCACAAATGCTGCCAACGTCCCTTGTCCAATGGATCATCATTATTCTCAGTCATCGCCTTAAAACGGATTCCAAAGGCGCAACTGGGGCAGGAGGTAATCGACCCCTTTGCCAAAAAAGTCCACAGATTATGGTTTGCCCGGTCTGGCATGTCAACTGCCATTGGACAGTAATCATGGCTAGCACTTGCTACCCATGTCTTAAATTGTTCAACGAGCGCTTCGTTGGCTCCGGTCATCATGATTAGGCTATCGCATTCGGAATAAAATTCCGGCTCGTGCTGGGTTCGTAAAACCCTCCTACGAGACGCTCGTGCGGCGGTCTAGCCCGATCATCATAGCAATAAATATGCAGTTGCTCGGCAGCCGTAGTTTCGTGGAGATATATTATGCTGGGTCTAACTGGGGCAATGGTGCTCAGGGAGGCTAAGACCAGCCCCATGACTTTATAGCCGCCGGTCAGATTAAAGATGAGCCGGTCGTTTACCGGCATTTCTTCAGAAATGCCCAGACAAAAGGACCACAAGGTTTGCAGGGCACCCTGAAACTCCATAGGAAACTGGGGGTCCAAGTCCGAAATTTCCTCAAATTGCAAAGTCACATCTGGCATTAACTCAAATTTTTCGAAAATAACCCTGATACAATTGGCGCAAAACCGACCTTGCTCATTGTTACTGTGGATGAAAATCGCCTGATCGCCCTGGCCCAAGGGTTGAGGCGGATTTAGCTCCGTTTCATAATAATGCTCCAGAGCCCGGAGCGAGGCCAGTTCAGCGGAGAGCTTGCCGATTAGATTAATATCGTTCCAGCATGCTTTGGCAAAATTGTTAGCCAAATCTGCTGCCGTCCTAAAGTCTGACGTATAGGCAGCATACTCACTGCTCATGT
>VGSX01000361.1 GCA_016874895.1 Deltaproteobacteria bacterium | reverse complement strand
TAAATTAACTGAGCGTAAGCGTACGGCGGTCAGCTCATGCTTCACATTCAAAGACCTAAATTGAGCGATTGTTGGGGAAATTCATTGGTAGCCGCAGGCTTTAGCCTGCGCTAACAATCACCTGATGGGTGCGGGTAAATCAGCGCAACCTAAAGGTTGCGGCTACAAATCGCTCATGCTCCACATTCAAAGAGTAATTCCAGGATGGCAGGTCTCTGGTTTTTCGATTAGTTTGCCTAACCTGTTGTTTTTGCTGAAAGCTGAAAGCTGATGGCTGAATGCCTCCAACTGAGCCGAGCGAAACATTAAATAGTCAGCCCTATTATGTTATCTATCTGAAATTAATCTTAATCTGACCACTGACCACTAACCACTGATTCCTAATCACTGCGATGGTGGGAAAGCAGCACTATGGCGGATACATCACGGGAAACCATGCTAACCGAATTGGCGGCGTTGTGTGGGGTGGAGCCGAGTTATACCGACGTTGCCGGGAAGCAGCATACCACGTCGCCGGAGACCCAGGCCGCCATTCTCACGGCCATGGGGTGCCGCTGTCAGACTGCTGCGGAGCTGAACCAGGAGCTGGCCCGCCGGCGTGGTCGGCCCTGGACCGAACTGCTGGAGCCGGTGCTGGCCCTGCACCAGTCCGAGCTGCCCGCTGCCTGGAGTCTTTATCTACCCCTGCCGGAGGGTGAACTTCCTGGGGACCTGGAAGTAGCCTGGGAACTCTGCGACGAAGGCGGCGGGTGTTTTTATTCCGGGTCCTTGGGGCCGGGACTGCACCTGAGCGAGACTCGCCGTGTCGGTCCTACGGACTATGGCCGGGTGCTCCTGCCACTGCCGCCGTACTTGGATTGGGGGTATTATGGACTCACGGTCCGGGTGGATTCGGCGAGGTTGCGGATACAGAGGCAGATGTTCCTGATCATCGCCCCGGACCGGGTGTATATGCCCGAGGTGGTGGAAAACAGCCGCCTCTGGGGCCTCAACCTCCCCTTATACGCGGTGCGCAGCCGCCGCAACTGGGGCATCGGCGACTGCGGCGATCTGCAGCGGTTCCTGGCCTGGGGGGGCAAACTCGGGGCCGGTCTCATCGGTCTTAACCCCCTGCATCATCTGGGCGTGAACCTGCACGATAGCATCAGCCCTTATTACCCCACCAGCCGCGGGTATTCCAACCCCCTCTATCTGGACCTGGAGCGGGTCCCGGAGATGGCCCTTTGCCCCGAGGCCCGTGAGTTTCTGGCCCGGCCCGACATTCAGGCACATCTGGAAAGTTTACGGCAAAGCCCCCAGGTGAACTATCCCGAGGTCGCCAGGATAAAATCCGCCGTGCTGGAAAAACTGCTGGACGCCCTGGTCCAGACCCACGGGGGACCCCATGCTCCCCGTACCCAACGGGGCCGGGATTTTGCTGCTTTCCTGGAGCAGGAGGGGGAGCCTTTGCGGCATTTTGCCGCATTCCTGGCCTTATCGGAACACTGGCAGGCCGAAGGCAAAAATTATCTGGCCTGGCAGCAGTGGCCGGAGGCTTATCATGATCCGGACGGCCCGGCGGTGACGGTCTTTGTCCAAAGCCATGAGCGCCAACTCCTGGTGCACGCGTATGCCCAGTGGCTCCTGGCGGACCAGTTCCAGGCCTGCCAGGCCATGGCCCGGGATCACAATCTGCCCCTGGGCCTCTACCTGGACCTGGCCGTGGGCGTCAACCCCGGGGGCTTCGACACCTGGGCCAATCAAGACCTTTTCGCCCCTCAGACCGATATCGGCGCACCCCCGGACGATTTCAGCCCCCTGGGGCAAAACTGGGGCCTGGCGCCCCTCCTCCCCGAGCAACTGCGCCGGCAGGGCTACCGGTATTTCATCCATCTGTTGCGCCAGAACTGCCCGGTGGGCGGCGCAGTGCGCCTGGACCACGTCATGGGCCTGTTCCGCCTGTTCTGGATTCCTCAGGGGAGCAGCCCGGCCCAGGGAGCCTATGTATCCTACCCGGCCGAGGACATGTTGAAAATTCTGGCCCTGGAGAGCGTCCGGCGGCAGACCGCCATCATCGGGGAGGACCTGGGCACGGTGGCCCCGTATATCCGGGAGCGCCTCACCGCCTACCGGGTGCTGTCCACCCGCCTGTTCTATTTCGAACGGCGGTGGGATGGGGCTTTCTGTCCCCCCCAGGATTATCCCGACTGGGCCCTGGCCTCCATCACCACCCATGACCTCCCCACCCTGGCCGGATTCTGGCAGGGCCGGGATATTTACATCCGGGAGCAGTTGAACCTTTTCCCGGACGCCCTGACGGCGGAAAGGGCCCGGGAAGACCGTCGCCAAGCCAAGCTGGCCATCATCGAACTGCTGCGGCAGAAAGGCTGGCTCAGTGAGGCGGCGGCCGGAGAACTGGCCACCGAGACGGGCCTGCCGGATCAGGTAAAGTGGCAGGTCATCGCCCACCTGGCCGAGACTCCCTGCCGCCTGGTGCTCCTGAGCCTGGAGGACATCTTCGGCTGGCTGGACCAGCAGAACCTGCCGGGCACCAAGGATGAATACCCTAACTGGCGCCTGAAACTGCCCCTGCTGCTGGAAGACCTGGAAGGCGCGGCGGCCCCGGCGGAGGCGGCCGGGATCATGCGCCGGTTTCGGAAGGAGGAATGACTCATGAACTGCCGTACTCCTCTGATTTATAATCTCTTCCCCCTCCTGGCCGGGGCCATGCCCCAATGGCAGGACCATCTGGAGCGCATCGCCGGGATGGGTTTTAACTGGGTGTATGTGAATCCCTTTCATTACCCCGGTTTTTCCGGCAGCCTTTACGCGGTCAAGGATTATTACTCTTTCCATCCGAACTTTATTGCTGGAGTGGAGGGCGATCCTTTCCAGGCGTTGCAGCAGTTTACCCAGGCCGCCCGCAACCAGGGCCTGGCGGTGATGATGGACCTGGTGTTGAACCATACCGCCAGCGACGCCCTCCTGGTGGAACAGCACCCGGAGTGGTATGCCAGGAACCAGGATGGTTCCATCAAACACCCCTCCTGCATCGACCCCGCGGACGCCAGCAAAGTGACGGTGTGGGGAGACCTGGCGGAACTGGAGTTCTGGCCGCCCCCCGACCCCGATGGCCTGCTGAGCTTTTTTCTGGAGGTTGTCAGCCGTTATGTAGAAGTGGGTTTTACGGGCTTCCGCTGCGATGCGGCTTATAAGGTTCCCGGGGATTTCTGGGCTAAACTCATTAAGCGGACCAGGAAGATTGCCCCGGAGGTCTGCTTTGTGGCCGAAACCTTAGGATGCCGCCTGCCGGAAATCAAGCAGTTAAAAAAGGCGGGCTTCGACCTGCTCTATAACAGCTCCAAGTGGTGGGATTTTCA
>VGSX01000360.1 GCA_016874895.1 Deltaproteobacteria bacterium | reverse complement strand
GGCCTCAACCAGGAATTGTTGGCCGCCGCCCAGGTTAAATTGCCGGACACCCTGCCCCTGAGGAAAACCCATGCAGCCACCAGAAAAAAACTGTCAATGAAATAGTATATACTTGTATTTCAACAGTTTATAGGATATTTTTAATCACCTTAAAATGGAACATCCGTTGAATGACAAAAATAGTCTTTTGATTGCTCATTGGTATTAGTTGCGGCTCCGGTCCGCTGAATTACTCCCCTACCAGTTGGTCCGCAGGAGGTATTTCTCGATCTTGCTACTCAGCGTTTTGCGGTTGATCCTCAGGATGCGGGCGGCTTCCTGGCGCCGGCCCTGGGTGCGGCGCAGGATAAATTGAATGTAGCGTTTTTCTAACTCCTCCAGCGAGTAGTTTTCATCGGAGAAGGTTTGGAACTCACCCTGACGCTGGGAAATAAAGCTGGGCAAATGTTCCGGCTGGATGATGACCCCATCTTCCAGGATCACGATGCGCTCAATGGTGTGCTCCAACTCCCGGACATTGCCCGGCCAGCTATAGTCTATGAGCAATTTCAGGGCGTGGCTGGAAATTCCGGTAACTTCCCGGTGGCCTTTCTGTCTGTACTTGCGGAGAAAGTGATCCACCAGCAGGGCAATATCCCCGGTGCGCTCCCGCAGGGGCGGTAAATGGATGGGAATGACGCTGAGCCGGTAGTAGAGATCCTCGCGGAAGGCGCCGGTTTTGATGGCTTCGTTCAGGTCGCGGTTGGACGACGCGATGATGCGGATATCCAGTTTAATGCGTTTCTGGCTCCCCACCTGCATAAACTCCCGCTCCTGGATCACCCGGAGGAGTTTGGCCTGGATATTCAGGCTCAGGTTGCTGATTTCGTCGAAGAAGAAGGTCCCGTGGTTGGCCAGTTCGAAGAGCCCGTGCTTGGTCTGCAAGGCCCCGGTGAAAGAGCCCTTGACGTGACCGAAGAGCTCGCTTTCCAACAAGGTCTCCACCAGGGCGGAGCAGTCCACCGGGACGAATTCCTGGCCGGCCCGGGGGCTGAGCAGGTGGATGGCCCGGGCCACCAGTTCTTTGCCGGTGCCGGACTCCCCGGTGAGCAGAACAGTGCTGTCGCTGGGGGCGGCCCGCTTGATCTTGTCGAAAACCCTTTGCATGGCGGGACTCTGGCCAATAATAAAATCCAGGCCCAGGCCTTTGTCTGCTTCTTTTTCAGGGGCGGCCCGCCGGCTTTTCTGGTAGAGGTGATCCCGGGCCTTCTGGACCACCGCTTCCAGTTCCTCGATCCTAAACGGCTTCACCAGGTAGTTCAGGGCCCCCAGCTTGATGCATTCCACCGCCCCGGCAATGGTGGGGTAACCGGTGATCATGATGACTTCGGTGTCCGGAAAATCCTGACGGAGGTATTTCAGCAGCTGCACCCCGTCCATGTCCGGCAGCTTGATGTCCAAAAGGACGATGGCAAATGGCTGACGGGCCAGGTGGGCCAGCGCCTGGCTGGCGTTGATTGCGGTGGTCACTGCAAGCCCCTGCGTGGTGAGCACCCGGGCGATGCCCTCGCGCAACGCGGGTTCATCATCCACCACCAGGATCTGCCGGTTGAAATCACTTTCTTGCATCTACACCCTTTGCCGCACCAACCGTAGGCAGTTTGACCCGAAAGGTGGTGCCCATTCCGACCACGCTTTCCGCTTCCACCGCCCCCCGGTGGGCCTCGATGAGTCCCTTCACCAGGGCCAGACCCAGGCCGGTGCCGATCACCTGTCGGGTCTGGGGACTCTTGACCCGGTAGAACTTATCAAAGATCTTGGGAAGCTCTTCGGGCTCAATGCCGATGCCCTGGTCCGTTATCACGACCTCCAGGTAGTCCCCGTGGGAAATGGCGGCAATCCTGACTTCGCCCCCATCCGGAGAGTAATTGATGGCATTGCTCACCAGGTTGGTGAACACTTCCTCCATGCTGCGGCGGTCGGCTTGGATCAGAGGGATCGCGGCGGGGATGTCCAGCTGCAAGACGATCTTCTGGCTGGCGGCCCGCTCCCGCAGGAGTTCCACCATCTCGCCCAGGGTTTCCCGCAAATCCAGAGGCACCTGCTCCAGTTGCCCGTAACCCGCTTCCATCTTGGTCAGGTCCAAAAGGTCGTTGATCAGGTCGAGCAAACCCTGGATCTTGGCGTGGGCCCGGGTGAGCAGCTCCCGCTGCTTGCCGGTCAACTCCCCGGCCAAACCGTCCAGGATCACGGCGTGCTGCTGCTTGATGGCGGCCAGGGGTGAGCGGAGTTCATGGGACACCATGCGCACAAAATCGTTCTTCATTTCATCCAGTTCTTTGAAGGAGGTGATGTCATGGAATACGGTGACCGTGCCCAGCACCTGGCTGTCCGGCCCATAGAAGGGCGCCGACAGGGACCGGAGGTGCAGGCGGTTTTGGCAGAGCTCCTGGGCGATGAGTTTGCCCCGGTCCGGGTGGTCTCCCGCCAGCAAGGAGTCGATGGCTCGCTTAAAATCAGGGTCGTCCAGGTAGTCCTGAAGCGGCCCGGGTTGGGCCGGGGGGGCATTCACCCCCAAGAGCTGCAAGAGGGTGGCGTTGCACAACACCACCTCGCCCTCCCGGTTGGTCACCAGCACCCCGTCGGCCATGCAGTTGACGATGGTGTGCATCCGGCTCTGCTCCATGGCCAGGTTGTACAGGTTCCGGGCCTGCTCCTCCTGGAGTTGCCGGGTTTGTTGTTCCAGGAGATGCTTTTCCAGGGCCCGCTTGACTACCAAGATGAGGTGGTCGATGCTGAAGGGCTTGGTGACGAAGTCATAGGCCCCCTTTTTCATGCACTCCACCGCGTCGGCCACCGTGCCGAGACCGGTCATGATGATCACCGGGATGCCGGGGTGGAGTGCGGAAGCCTGCTCCAGGACCTCCAGGGCCCCCATCACCGGCATCTTCAGGTCGCAAAGGACCACGTTTACCGTCTCACTGGCCAGCGTCTCCAAGGCTTCCTGGCCGTTCATCGCGGTTAACACCCGGTAGCCTTCAGGCTTGAGAATCAAAGTGCACCCGTCACGGAGCACTTTTTCATCATCCACCACTAATATGGCGTATGGCTCGTTCATAGTCGGCAACCTAATGGGCGCCCCCGCCCGCAACCCGGAGCCGGCCCCGGCGTCATGGGGTCATTCCGGCGCCTCCTCGTGGGAAGCTTTATAATTAATACGGTATTTTAATCCCGGTTTTCTCTCCCCCCTTTTCTAAAGGGGGTTAAGGGGGGGGATTAAATAAGCGCTTAATAATCCCCCTAAATCCAATACGGTTCACTTAAGGTTTGGCTATTTCGATGGGTTGCTGGGGCGAGGATGCCCCCCCCCCCCCCCCCCCCCCCC
>VGSX01000359.1 GCA_016874895.1 Deltaproteobacteria bacterium | reverse complement strand
CCAGCCCAACTGCATCGCCTGCGGCCAGGTCTGCCCCACCGCGGCCATCCGCCCCTTAAGCCTTGATGAGAAGCAAGGCACCGGCGATTTCGCGGCTCAGGGGCCGATCCGTATGGGCACGGCCTTTGTGGACCGCGGCCGCTGCCTGCCATGGGCCATGGACCGGCCCTGCCTGGTCTGTCAGGAATTGTGCCCGGTGAGCCCCAAGGCCATCTTCACCCGCACCGGGTTCGAGGCCATCCGGGACGGCGAGGCCCTCCAGGCCAGGGTTGAGGGCTCGGGGGTGGACCTGGAGGCCGCCATCCCCGCCGGGGCGAACCTGGCCAGCGGGGACTACTACCTGCGCCCGGCCGGGCAGCCCGAGGCCGCGCTCCGGCGCATCACCGGCGTGTCAGGAACCAGGCTGACCCTGGAGCGTCCCCTGGCCGCCGACGGCCTGGCGGCAGACAAGGCCCGGGTGGATATCGTGGTGCGCTTGGCGCGGCCTTTCGTGGACGCCGCCAGGTGCATCGGCTGCGGCATGTGCGAGCATGAATGCCCGGTATCGGGCCGGCGCGCCATCCGCGTTTACAGTGAAAACGAATCCCGTTCACGCTCGGGGCGCATGCTCATTTAGCCTTGAGGACCGAAGTCGCCATCGTGAAGCCGATAGGCACGGGAGTAACTATTTGGAAGCAATTACAAAACACTCAGCAGCCAGAGCGGCCGAAGAAGCTGTTGTCCTTTGGAGTCTCGCAAGTACGCAGTTTTCGAAAAATAATGCACTCTTCCTGGAAGAAGCTTCGGCGTGCATGATTGAGGTAGTAAGTGCTTTTGCGCTTAATGCACGTCGCATGATAGAATCTGTTGAAAACAGGCCAAAGTTTTTGCTCTCTCAGAAGCGCTGGAGATGGAAGCCTACCAAGAAAGGGGTGGTAGTTTCAGAGCTGTGGGACGCTCTGAACAGGATAATTCATGCCAAGAAGCTCTTGGTTGGCTTTGAGTCGTTGCCAGACAATATTTCTGTTATAGATGGTGGTGCTGTTGTAATACCTTATATACAGGCTGAAACCGACAGGCGTGATCTCGCATTTATTGATCCTTTCGCGTGTGCTCATGCATATTTATATGAGGTGTATCCGCTCGTATTCAGGACTTAATGATATGGACATTAAGGTATTAGCATAGGAACCAGAAAAGCCATGATTTTTACCCCCCTTTTCTAAAGGGGGGCAGGGGGGATTAAATAAGCACTTAATAATCCCCCTAAATCCCCCTTTAAAAAAGGGGGACTTTGGTTCCACAATATTTGGTTCGTATTATTCTCTATTACGATAGGAGGTGTCTAACATGACCCGGAAGAAGGAAGAAACTGGCTTTACCCGCAGGGATTTCGTCAAGACCGTCGGCCTGGCCGGCCTCGCCGTGGCGGGGTCTGGCGTGACTGGGGCCATGGCCGCGCCGGAGCCGCCGGCCGGCGCGGCCAAGGCCGCGACCATGCCCAAACGCAAGCTGGGCAAAACCGGGGTGGAGGTGTCCATCCTCAACCTGGGCTGCATGTTCGACACTATCAACAACCAATTGCTCCTCAAGCAGGCGATGAAATGGGGCGTCACCTTCTGGGACACGGCCGAGGCCTACGGCAACGGTCTGAGCGAAGAGGGTCTGGGCCGCTTCTTCGCCCGCAACCCCGAGGCCCGGAAAGAGATCTTCCTGGTCACCAAGCTCGTCCCCAAGGAAGGCAACCTCACCGAGCGCTTGAATAACAGTCTCAAACGGCTGCAGACGGAATACGTGGATCTTTTCTTTATCCACGCCATCACCGGCATCAACGACATGACCCCGGCCTTCAAGGCTTGGGCTGCGGAGATGAAGAAGGCCGGCAAGATAAAATTCTTCGGGTTCAGCACCCACACCAACATGGAGGATTGCTTGCTGGGCGCGGCCAAGCTGGACTGGATCGACGCGGTGATGATGACCTACAACTTCCGGGTCATGCACGCCCCGAAGATGCAAGAAGCCTTGAACGCCTGCGAGAAGGCCGGGATCGGGTTGGTGGCCATGAAGAGCCAGGCCGGCGGGCCGGGGGCGAAGAAGGAAGCCAGCGAGGCCAAGCTGGATATGGCCGAACGCTTCCTGGCCCGGGGGTTTACGGACAAGCAGGCCAAGCTCAAGGTCGTGTGGGAGAACCCCCAAATTGCCAGCCTCTGCTCCCAGATGCCCAACCTGACTATCCTTTCGGCCAATGTGGCCGCAGCCCGGGACCAGGTCAAACTGGCCCGGGAGGAGTTCGATTCCCTGCGCCAGTATGCCCTGGGGACCCAGGCCGACTACTGCGCCGGCTGCAGCAACCTCTGCCAGGAGGCCGTGGGCGGGGCCGTACCCGTGAGCGAAGTCATGCGCTGCCTCATGTACCACCGGTACTATGGGGAGCCGGAGCTGGCCAGGCAGACCTTTACCGGGCTGCCCGAGGCGATTCGGCAGCGGTTGACCGAGGTGGACTACTCCCGGGCTGAACAGGCCTGTCCGCAACGGTTGGCCATCGCCCAACTCATGCGCCAGGCCAAGGAGATGTTGGCCTAAAACTGCCACGTGACAGTTGTGCCTGGCCTGAAAGAAGTGGTGGAAAATTTTTCAAGGGAGCGTCTTATACCGTGTTCCCTTTGAAATGAAACAAACCATCCAGATAACCTATTGATATCTCTCGTAGGGGCGGGTTTCAAACCCGCCCCTACAAAACGAACACGGTATTACGCACCACTTGACTGTACTTGGCAGGGGAGGTGAATCGATGCGAGGGAAAAATCCCTGGCGCAATATTGGTCTGGTTATCCTGGCCCTGGCCGTTTCTTCAGCAGGCTGCGCCCAGACCCCAACCTTTCTCCAGGAAGATGGCGCCGCTTACCAACGACATGAACAAATGATCATGTCGCCGGAGCCTTCCGGCCAATCAACCGACCAGTCTCTCTATATGGACATGGAAGGTGGAGGTTGACGGCCAGGCCAGGCTTGAGAAAGATGAGAGCGCTGATCCTGATGGCAAGACCGGCGGCCCGGGCGACTACAAGGCCGGGGGCGCCCTGCATGACCTTACTTGTCAGCCTGGATGCACCTCGTTCAGTTCTCCTTAGAGCCAGGTAGGGCCGCCAAACCTGGCGGCGGCAGCAAAAGGGGGAATCATTGACGCTGATTTTGAGGTGCCGTGTCTGCGGGAGGGGGGCCGGGGGACGCTTATAAAAAAATCAACGGTGTCCGGTAAGGTTTTTGCATTAGAGGAAGCTCGTTATCCTTAGCATAACAGTCCATAAATTCGCCAAGGTATTTCTTAACGCGGTGAAGATTACTTCCCCCTCACCCTAACCCTCTCCCCCATTGGGGGAGAGGGGAAAAGATGGAGCCGA
>VGSX01000358.1 GCA_016874895.1 Deltaproteobacteria bacterium | reverse complement strand
GCACTTTTCCAGACTTCTTCTCTCTCCCGATCAGATTGTTGCCCCCTCTTTCGGCAAGACATTACTCCCTGCCGAGACTACCAAAACCTTCTAAATATTCCTTGTCGATAAATTGATTAAGGAAATTGAGCAGTTGGTTTCCATTAACAACCGTGATTTGATTCTAACCGATCAGGATTTTGGTGAATTTTATTTGCGGCGACCTGTTGTGCCTGATTTTATTTATGATGCGGCGCGGCTATTCCACTTGGTCTTAGTTGGCTACAGCGCCAACGACCCACCGATGAGATACCTTCTCAACGCCGTTGCTGCAGACGGTACTCGTTTCAGCGAGATCAAGGAGCGTTTCTCTTTTGTCCCGACTAATACTTCTGATTCCGAATTGTTAGAAGACTGGAGGGGCCGGGGCATAACCCCAATTCCCTACGGGGGGCAGGGGGAATTTTAATCACCGGGGGTGGCCTCATTCGGCCCTGAACGTTTAGTCTCAGATCCCCCGATAACCTTCAGCACCTGCTCTATATCCAGACACCGGCGCACCACTTCGGCCAGGCGGTCGAACTGCTCTTCCTGAAGTTGCTCGAAGGAATAATCTGCCGCTGCCAGGGGAGCCAGACCCTGCCGCCGCCGCAGGTCCGCCAGCCAGGCCCGGCGGAAGCCGTCTTCGTCAAACAACCCATGGATATAGCTCCCCCAGATGCTAAAGTCCGGGGTGGCCCAGCCATCTTGCAGCTGCACCGGCTCGTTCAGGCTGTGGGTGATTTCAAATACCCCCCTCCCCTCCCCCACCGCTTCGGTGAGCCCCATGTGGATCTCATAACCCCGCACCCGAGGCCTGTCACTACCCAATCCTAAAAATTCTGCTTCCACCTGGGTGGTGGTCTTCTCCCCCGCCATGGTGGTGATGGTGGGCAGCAGGCCCAGGCCCGGGGCCTCGGTCACGGACCCTTCCACCCCTAAGGGGTCTCTGACGGTTAGGCCCAGCATCTGAAAGCCCCCGCAGATGCCCACCACCAACCCGCCTCGGGCCGCGTAGTCCCTGATTTTTTCGGCCACCCCGGTCCGCCGGAGGTGGAGCAGATCGGCAATGGTGTTCTTGCTCCCCGGCAGGATGAGCAGGTCCAGGGCCTCGGTAAAGCTGTGGTGGTCTACATACCGGACGCTCACCCCCGGTTCCTGCTCCAGGGGATCGAAGTCCGTATAATTGGAGATGTGCGGCAGGCGGATAACCCCGATGTGCACCCCCGCCCTGCCGGGATCAACCGTTCGGTCCATCTTGCGTTCCAGGGCGACGCTGTCCTCCTGGGGCAGAAGCAGGTCCTTCATATACGGCACCACTCCCAGGACCCGCTTTCCGGTGCGCTGCTCGATAATGGTCACCCCTGAGTCAAACAGGGAAATATCCCCCCGGAACTTGTTGATGATGAACCCGTGCAGCAACCGGCGCTCTGTTCGGGTCAGGAGATGATAGGTCCCGATGGTGGCGGCGAACACTCCGCCCCGGTCGATATCCGCCACCAGCAGCACCGCGGCCCCGGCCCGTTTGGCCATGCTGAAATTTACCAGGTCGTTTGGCTTCAGGTTCAGCTCCACGGCGCTCCCCGCCCCCTCCAGGACGATGAGGTCATAGCGGGCCGCCAGGCGGTTGTAGGACTCCATGACCTTGCGCACCAGGAGGGGTTTGTGGGTATAATAGTCCCGGGCCGACAGATTTTTATACACCCTGCCGTGGACAATTACCTGGGAGCCCATCTCGCTGCTGGGCTTGAGCAGGATGGGATTCATGTCCACGTGGGGGGGAATACCCGCGGCCTGGGCCTGGACCACCTGGGCCCGGCCCATCTCCCCGCCTTCGGCCGTAATGAAACTATTCAGGGCCATGTTCTGGGCCTTGAAAGGCGCCACCCGCAGGCCCTCCTGCCGGAAGATGCGGCACAATGCCGCCACCAGGATGCTCTTGCCCACATCCGAGCCGGCACCCAGGATCATCAGAGGTCGGTATTTCATAAGAATATTATTGAGGTTGTAGGAGCGGGGTTACCCCCACCCGGTGGGCCGGGCCTCCGCGCCCGCCCTGCATCGACTACTCCGTCAGATCATACTTATCCAAATAACCCCGGGGGGTTATGATCATGCCGTCCACCTCAGAGGTCCGGGAATTGCCGATAATCACGATGGTCTGCATATCCACGGGATAAATCAGCATATTACCCAGATCGGTTACCACCACCTCCTGGCCCTCCCGCATGGCCCGGCGGACGATGCCCACGGGGGTGGTGGCCGGGCGGTGCCCCAGGATCAGGTCCCGCACCTTGCCGAGCTGCCAGTCCCGCTTTTTGCTCTTGGGATTATACAGCACAATGACAAAATCCGCGGCCGCGGCCGCCTCCACCCGTTTGTGGATGACCTCCCAGGGAGTGAGCAGGTCGCTCAGGGAAATGGAGGCAAAATCGTGCATCAGGGGTGCGCCCAGGAGCGCCGCGGCGGCCGCCAGGGCCGGTACTCCGGGAATGACCTCCAGGGGCAGATCCACCCCCGGCCCGCCGTTTAAAACCCCCACGTGCAAGCCCCGCTCGCGGCAGATTTCCAGGGCCAGCCCCGCCATGCCGTAAATGCCCACATCCCCGCTGGACACCAGGGCCACCCTGGCACCTGCCAGGGCCCGGTCGATGGCCAGTTGGCAGCGCTGCACCTCCCCCATCATGCCGGTGGCGATGACTTCCTGGCCGGTGAGGAGCGGCTGCACCAGGTCCACGTACATCTTATAACCCACCACCACCTGGGAGGCGGCCAGAACCTCCTGGGCCCGAGGGGTCAGGTGCGCCGGGGAGCCCGGGCCTAGACTGACCAGGGCCAGCCAACCTGGGCCACGGCCAGGGTGACGTTGGGGGTTTTCTGTTTGGGGATGAGCAGGGTCTTCCCCCCGGCCGCCTTCAGGGCCGCGGCCTCGCAGACGCTGGCTACCCCCATGTGCCGCTGCACCATGGCCGAGGGATTGGGCACCGGCACCTCCTGCAGTTCTTCTGCGGTATACCATACCAGAGTAACTCCTAAGTGTTGGGCCGCGGCCACAAGGCCCGGCTCCGATTTTTTGGCGGCAATGGTGGCCAGGCAGTGCAAAGACCGGAGCGACAGCCGGAAGCGAGCGAAAACGTCCGTCATTAATGCCAGGATTTCCGCCGCCGGGGTCCCCTTGTTGCAGCCCACCCCGGCCGCCAGGTTTCTGGGCCGGAGCCGGAGCCAGCCCCGCGGCCAGGGGTATTCCCGGCAGCCCACATAGACCGCGGGGCCGGGCCGGGCCAAAGTCTCCGGGCTTTCCGGCTGGCTCTGAAAATAATCTTCCTGGCCCGGCAGCTCCCGCCCCAGGCAGCCGCAGGGATCAACCAGCCGGACC
>VGSX01000357.1 GCA_016874895.1 Deltaproteobacteria bacterium | reverse complement strand
CCGGGAGGTGGTGGATGCCATCCGCACCCTGGCCATCCGCGGCGCCCCGGCCATCGGCGTGGCCGCGGCCATGGCCGCGGCCCTGGGGGCCTTGCAGTTTCCCGAGAGCGACGCCCCAACCTTCCGTAATCACCTCCACGAGATCTGCCGGGTCATCGGCACAGCCCGGCCCACGGCCGTCAACCTTAGCTGGGCCCTGAACCGCATGGAAAAAGTGGCTGCGGCCCACCCGCACCTGGAGGCAGCCGGGCTCAAAGCCGTCCTGGTGGCCGAAGCCCAGGCCATGCTCCAGGAGGATATCCGCATCAACCGGCAGATGGGAGCGCACGGCCAGGCCTTGATCCAAGACGGCGACACCGTCTTAACCCACTGTAATGCAGGGGGGCTGGCCACCGGCGGTTACGGCACCGCCATCGGGGTTATTCGGGCTGCCTGGGAAGCGGGAAAAAAAATCCATGTCCTGGTGGACGAAACCCGGCCCATTCTCCAGGGCGCTCGCCTCACCGCCTGGGAACTCATGAAACTGGGCATCCCCCACACCCTCATCCCCGACAATGCCGCCGCCTCCCTCATGGCCAAAGGCCGGGTGAACGGCATCGTGGTGGGGGCCGACCGCATCGCCGGCAACGGCGACGTGGCCAACAAAATCGGCACCTACGGCGTGGCCGTGTGGGCCCGGTATCACCGGGTGCCTTTTTACGTGGCCGCGCCGGTGTCCACCTTCGACTTTACCCTCGCTGACGGCGGCCAGATACCCATCGAAGAACGCGACCCCTCGGAAGTGACGGTTATCAGGGGCTGCCGCATCGCCCCGGCATCCTGCCGGGCCCTTAATCTGGCCTTTGATGTCACCCCGCATCAGCTCATCTCCGGCATTATTACCGAAAAAGGTATCTGCACACCTCCCCTGCCAGATTCAGTCCAGGGTCTGCAAAACCTATAAAGGAGTTTCATCCGTGTGGCGATTTATCCTGATCGGTATCTTTATCATCTCATGTCTGCTTACCCCGGCCCTGGCCGCCGGACCTTTTGAGGTCCGCCTCCCCGCGCCGGGCCAGCCCCTCGATCCCAACGCCCTCACCGTGGTGGGTCAGCCCCAGGAATATGTCCTGGAATCTGGGGAAAATCTCCTGGATATCGCCCGCCACCACGGCCTGGGCTACCTGGAGCTCGGCACCATCTACCGGCACTGGGACCCGTTCCTGCCTCCCCCCGGGGCGCAGATCATTATTCCCACCACCTGGATCGTCCCCAGCACCCCCAAACACCAGATTATCGTTAATACCGGGGAGATGCGTCTTTATTTTTTCACCGATAATTTCACCAAGGTCATCACTTATCCCATCGGCATGGGCGTGCTGGATTTTAAGACCCCCACCGGGGTTTTCAAGGTGGTGGATAAAAGGACCAATCCCACCTGGCACATTCCCAAGTCCCTGCAGGCCAAATATGGCGCCGCCTCCATGCCGCCGGGCCCCGACAATCCTCTGGGGGAATACAAGCTGACCCTCTCCTGGGGGGATTACGGCATTCATGGGACGCATATGCCCTGGGGCGTAGGGCGCCTGGTGAGCCACGGCTGCACCCGTATGTACCCGGAGCATATAAAGAAATTGTTCCCTCTGGTAAAGGTGGGAACTTCCGTGGAGTATATCTACGAACCCGTAATGATCGGCTTCAAGCATGGCCGGATTTATTTATCGGTCAGCCAGGACTATTATCACCGCATCCCCGACATGCTGACCTATACCCTCCAGCGCCTGGAAAAAAATCAGCTCCTTGGCGAGGTTGACCTGACCAAATTAGTCAAGGCGGTGGAAGAATCCTGGGGTATTCCCGTGGACATCACCAGATTCCCCGGTGGCATGGCCTCCCAGGCTGATTAATCCCACAATACCAGGAAAATAAAGTGGTCAGAGGCCAGGGGCCAGTTGCTTTAGAACATGGATCCAGTCGGCAGCTTTATAACAGGTTCCCGAAAAACGCCGGGTCCCGACAAAGGTTTCCAGTAGGCGTTCAGCTATCAGCAATCAGCTTTCAGCAAAAACAATGGGTTAGGGAAACTAAGCACAGCAGTTCATAAATTCGCTAACGTATTTTCCCCTCTCCCCACGCTTGCGGGGGAAGAGGGTTAGGGTGAGGGGGGGGTTTTCAAAACGTTGCTGTATTTATGAAAGTTTGTACTAAGCAAAAAACCAGTGATCCGCCACCTTAGAATAACTATTTGAATTTAAAGCATTAGCTGACGGCTGCAAGCTGACCGCTGAACGCTTACTTTCACACAAGCCCTGTGTAATACTTGATTCTTCGGCTATTACCGGGTTGGCCGAATATTTACTAGAAAAGGGATTTTAGCGCGGGGAAAAATGTTTTGACTTTTCTGATAAGAATGTTTAAATTTTATGATTACATTACCTATTCGCCTGCCACGCCGGGAAGTGCAGCCGTCACCCAAGCAAAAAACCGATACAATCAAGAGTCAGCCTAACCTGGCTGTATCCAGGCGCGCCGGCGGACAAGGCGATCATACTCTGGAGAACCGATGGCAGTTAAAATCGACTTCATCGACCTGAAAACCCAGCAGCAGAAAATCTACCCTGCTTTAATGGCAAGAATCCAGCGGGTCCTGGAACACGGCCAGTACATCATGGGGCCGGAGATCACCGAACTGGAAGAAAAACTGGCCGCCTACGTGGGCGTCAAGCACGCGCTCACCTGCTCCTCCGGCACCGACGCCCTGTTGCTGCCCCTCATGGCCTCTGGGGTGGGCCCGGGAGATGCGGTATTCACCACGCCTTTCACCTTTATCGCCACGGCGGAAGTCATTCAACTCCTGGGCGCTACCCCGGTTTTTGTGGACATCGATCCCCGGACTTTCAATATTGCCCCCGACCTTCTGGCCGAGGCCATAGTCAACCTGCCGGCCGATCCTAAAACCGCCCACCTCAAACCCAGGGGCGTCATTCCGGTGGACCTCTTCGGCCAGCCGGCGGATTATGACAAGATAAACGCCATCGCCCAAAGTCACGGCCTTTTTGTCCTGGAGGACGCGGCCCAATCCTTCGGCGCCACCTATAAAGGCAAGAAAGCCGGCGCCCTGGCGGACTGCGCCGCCACCTCCTTCTTCCCGGCCAAGCCCCTGGGCTGCTACGGCGACGGCGGGGCCGTGTTCACCGATAATGATGACTTGGCCGACGTGATGCGCTCCATCCGGGTTCACGGCATGGGCCAGGACAGGTATGACAATATCCGCATCGGCCTCAACGCCCGCCTGGACTCCCTCCAGGCCGCCGTTGTCCTGGCCAAGCTGGACATATTCGACCAGGAGGTGCGCGACCGCCAGCAAGTGGCCGAACGCTACAGCCAGGCCCTGCGGGAGGTGGTGGCAGTGCCCTACGTGGCCCCGGAGTGCAC
>VGSX01000356.1 GCA_016874895.1 Deltaproteobacteria bacterium | reverse complement strand
TCGTCGATGCTATGGGCGGCCGTGGCCCCGCAACAGTTCCAGTCAGGGACTTCCTGTAGCTGGACACCCAGCAGGCCGGCTACGGCTTCGATGGACTCCTCATAATCACGGGCGCTGTGCTCCAGGGAACAGCCGGGGTAATAGGATACTTTCATTAGCTCATCCTATGCTTTGGTTTTTTTGAAAAGGTTTTTGAGATCGGCAATGGCCTTGATTTTCTGGGGAGGCTTGGGACTGAGCCGTCCTTTTTTAAACATCTGCATACCCAGCTTAACATCCTCCAGGAGCGCCCCGGTCTTGAATTTAGACAGCCCTTCGCCGCTGCGCAGCATATATAAACCCAACAAGAGTGTCTCGTTCAAGCGGCCGCCCGAAAGCCGGACATCATCCAGAAAGGCTTTATGGAAGGCCAGGACGTTTTTCTGCGGCACCCGGCGGCCGGTCCTGACGGCCTGATTCTTGAGGTAATCCATGACCCCGGCAATGTCGATATCGTTGGGGCAACGGGTGGTGCAGGTCTCGCAGGCGGAACAGACCCAGATGGTGTTGCTCCCTAATACCAGCTCTTCCTGTCCCAACCCCGCCAGGCGGATGATTTCATGGGGCAAATAGTCCATGGCAAAGGTGAGCGGACAGCCCGATGAACATTTCGCACATTGATAACAATCAGTCACCGCTATATGGCGCTCTTGTTGAATTCTGTCGCTAAAAGCAAAATTCGGCGCAAGTTCCCTGGTTATGGCTGTTTCCATAGCCGCTCCTTCGTTTTTTGCTCAATTATATCATATCCCAAGAAAAGGGCGAACCTAAACGATGCCAATGACCGGCAAAAGGTCCGTTAATGTGAATATATTCACTTTTTACCGTATAATGAATGAATCTTACTTGTCAAGTTTTTAATCATGCGGTCGGAAATTTCCCCTGCCCTGTCCTGAAAAGTTCACCATGTAGGGCGGGAAAGCGAAGCGCATCCCGCCTTCAAACTGAAAAGTTCACCATGTAGGGCGGGAAAGCGAAGCGCATCCCGCCTTCAAACAACCTTTTCATGCTTTACGGGTGGGCCCTGAAAAGTTCAAGGTGCAAAATTCAAAAGCCGCAGGGCAGGAAAGCGAACTGCCCCCCGCTGTTGGCCCCTGTGTCGAAAAGTCCTGCCGGTACAGACCTAAAGGCCTGTACCACAGTGATTTTCCACAATTTTCCGGTGGTCTGCCGGTTCATGCCGAACTGGCCTGAATTTTATCCAGGGCCTCCTCCAGGGCTTCCCGCAGGTCGGGGTCAATTGCGGCGGCCAGGGCTGTCCTTAAGGTTTCCTGCCAGCCTGCATCCCCCCATTCGCCGATGAGATAGATGATATCCCCCTGGACCGGGATTTCACTGGCGGGCAGTGCCTCCCAGAGCCAGGACAGGACGGTGGCGGTCAAATCGGGATTTTCCTCCCCGATGGATTCCAAGACCACCATGGCCCCCAGGCGGATATTGATCTCCGGGTGTATCAGCAGCGGCAGGAAGTTGGGAAAAATCACTCCCTGGGCCACCATGAAGGCCGCCAGCTGCCCCGCCTGGCCTTCCTTCAGCATCCTCTCCAGAACCGAGGCCGGCAGCTGCGCCGGGTCGGTCTTTTCCGCCAATTCCAGGAGATCGGTTAACGAAAAGGCTCCGGTGAGGCGATAGACGCCGTTGACTATCACGGTGGGCACGGCTTTGATCTCATGTTCCCGGGCGAGCTCGGTAAACAGACCGGCATCAATCATAATGACGCTGGCCCTGGGTGGCGTCACGCTCAAGGGGATTAATTGACGGACCATCTGCGGGCAATAAGGGCACTGGGGCGCAATGAACACGGTCAGCTCCGGGGCCAGCGGCAAGTTTTGCCAACGGTTGAGCACTTCGGGAGTTAGCGGCGGGGCCTGATTATCCAGGGCCAGGAGAATGTCCCCCAGGATCTCCAGTCTCTTTCCCTCAGGCACGGCGTGGACACGCCAATTTTCTCCCAGGGCCAGTCCGGGAAGTTCTGTGTCCGGGATGGGTTCGGTTAATATCGGAGCCTCGGGGACGATTGTCTGAAATAATTCCAAAAAAGGAGCGAATAGCTCGGTTTCGGGACGTTTATTGATCAAAAATTGCACCAGCGGGGGGCGGTTAAGCTTAACACGCCACTGTTCCAGATACCGCCGGTCGGTCGGTATTTTAATCCACTCCCTTACGGTCGTGGCTCGGATATGGGTCATATAATTCAGCCTTTCTTTCGATTTCCGGTTTTCAATTTTCGGTTTTCGGCAAAAACAAAGAGATAAGCCATTGTGCTTAACCTTAACCTAAGGTCGGAGGCCGCACACGTCCACCTGATGCGCCAGAAAGATCAACTCCCCGGAGTCGACCTGCTCCCGGCGGCGGGCCAGCCAGACCTGAAATCTGTCGTGGTCCAGCTCCGGGTGGCCAGCCAGGGTTTGATCAATGATGTTTAACACAGAGTGTAAAAAATAGGCTTCCTCCCCGGGGTAGGTTCCGGATGGAGTAGGCCAGACCACCCAGTCGGAGCTGCCGGCGGCCAGGATGTGGCTGCCGCTGCGCCTGAGGGCGCTTAAGAGCCGCCTCCCGGTCCGGCTGTGGCCCCCGGCCCCATCCTGCCGCTCATCCATGCTTTGATGATACAACTGGAATATTGTATCGTCCAGGTGAGGATCCAGCGGGGGGTCTATAATAGTCAGGCCGTCGAAGTTGAGGGTGAAATAGTACAGTCCGTCTGGAGCTAGCAGAGAGAAAAGACCCGGCAAAGCCGCAGCCAGATCCACCAGGTCCAGAAAGGCGTGGGCTAACACCAGGTCCCAGACGGTCTTACGGGCCTGTTGTTGACAGAAGGCCGAAAATTCTTCGGTACGCAAGGTAATCAGCCAGTTCTGGCCATCACCCGCCAACCGGACGGCTCCGCCGCTCTCCAAGATAGTCAATCCCCGGTGTTGGGCAAACTCCTGCAACCGCAACCCGGCCTCGGCAATGAGATCAGGGTCGCGGTCAAAGGCGGTATAGGCCGCCCGGGACGCCAGGCGCCGGTCCCAGAGCCTCTCCAGCATGCCTCCCAGGCCGCAGCCGATTTCGATAATGCGGAGAGGATCAGACTCACCCCTGGCCGCCAGGCCCTCCGTCAGTTTATGATAGACCCAGTGATTCAGACTGCGGTCATCCACGGATTTTTTGGCCTTTAAGTATTGACGGAAATTTTCGGGGGAGGCGGGTGCCATTGTTTGGGGCGGTCTGCCGTTTAAGTTCGTTCTCATTGCCGGGCTGCCAGAGTACATAAAAATTCTCGGATAGTGGCGCCAGTCTGGTCCCAGGTAGGGTGGCGGGCGATGCGCTCACGGGCGGCCAGGCTCATGGTGAGAAGTTTCTGGTTATCCTGCAGCAGTTCCCCGAGGCT
>VGSX01000355.1 GCA_016874895.1 Deltaproteobacteria bacterium | reverse complement strand
GCCGTCATCCCCGCAGTCTACGCAGAGGCCCAGGCCGGTGAGCCGATGGAACCGGCCCCTGCCGATATCACCCGCCGGCCCGTGCTGGTCATCGAGGATGATGAGACCATGGTGGCGATCTATGAAAAATATCTCAAGGGCTCGGGATTTCAGGTGCTTTCAGTTAGCACCCTGCAACAGGCCCGGGACCTGATCAAAAGATCGCCCCCGGTCGCTGTGATCCTCGATATCCTGCTCAGGGGCGAGGACGGCTGGGGTTTTCTAACGGAACTGAAGTCAGATGAGGCGACCCGGGACATCCCGGTTTTTGTCATCACCGTGCTCGAGGACCAGCAGAAGGGCTTTGCCCTCGGCGCCCAGGATTTCGCCACTAAACCGGTGGAGCGCTCGTGGCTGCTGGCAAAACTCAGGGAGGTGGAGCGGCACCTGCCCATCGAGAAGGTGCTGATCATCGATGACGACGAAGTGGCCCGTTACATTCTCAAGGGACAGCTTGCCGACACCAAATACTCCGTACTGGAGGCTGCCGGCGGCCAAGAGGGCCTGAGACGGGCCGGGGAGGAACAGCCGGGCCTCATCTTCCTGGACCTCATGATGCCGGACCTGGATGGGTTTGAGGCCCTGACGCTCCTGAAAGCCGATCCCAGAACCGAGAAAATCCCGGTTATTATCTTGACCTCCAAGGTGTTGACTGAGACAGAGCGCCGGGATCTCAATGCCCGGGCCCTGGCGGTGCTTTCCAAGCAATCCACCTCCCGGGAGGCGGCGGTCGCCCACATCCGGGACGCCATCGCCAAGATCGCGGCGGGAAATTAAGGGGAGACGCCATGCAGCATACTGACAAGCCCACACTTCTGGTGGTGGACGACGACGAAGGAAGCCGCTACGCCACGGCCAGGGTGATCCGGAAAGAGGGCTTTCCGGTCATTGAGGCAGCCAACGGCCGCGAAGCCCTAAAACAGGCCGCCAAAGGTCCGGGGCTGGTGGTCCTGGACGTTAATCTGCCCGATATAGATGGATTCGAGGTCTGCCGGCAGTTGAAGGCCGATCCCGCCACCTCCCATATCCCGATCCTGCACCTCTCGGCCTCCTTTCTGGACGATGTGTCCAAGGTGCGAGGACTGGACATGGGTGCGGATGCCTATCTGATCCAGCCCGTGGAGCCGGCGGTCCTCCTCGCCACCATCAACGCCCTGCTCCGGATGAAGCGGGCCGAAGAGGCGCTGCGGGAAAGCGAACAACAGAACGCCTTCAAAGCGGAACTACTCTGGAAAGCCCCGGTGATTGCCGCATTCCACGATGCGGAGCTCAATGTCGTCTGGGCGAATAAAGCATACCAGGAGGCTGTCGGCTTGCCGGTCCAGGAAATGGCGGGCAGGAAATGTTATCACGTCTGGCGGCTTACCAAGCCGTGTAACAACTGTCCCGTCGTCAAGGCCATAGAAACGGGAGAATTCAGCGAAGCCGAATTGACCCCACAGAATCAGGATCATTGGCCTGAGTCGCAAGGTTACTGGCTGTCACGGGCTGCGCCCGTTAAAGATGCAGACGGAAAAATCATCGGCGCCATCGAGACCGCCATTGACATTACGCCGCGTTGTCAGGCCGAAGAAGCGCTGCGGGAGAGCGAAGCAAGGCTGCAGAGCATTTTCCGGGCCGCGCCCGTGGGCATCGGCATGGTGGTCAACCGCGTCTTTATGGAGGTCAATCAGGGGTTCTGCGACCTGACCGGCTATGGCCGGGAGGAACTCATCGGCCGGTCGGCCCGCCTGATCTACCCCAGCGAGGAGGAATACGAGCGCGTCGGCCGGGAGAAATACGCCCAGTTTGCCCGTAGTGACATCGGTGAGGTGCAGACTCGTTTTAAACGCCGGGACGGTTCGATAATCGATGTGCTGATGAGGTCCACCCCCAAAGATCCTGCAGACCTGTCGGCCGGCGTGGTCTTCACCGCCCTGGACATCACGGCCCGCCAGCAGGCCGAGGCGGCCTTTCATGTCCTGGTGAACCGCGCCCCCATGGGCATTTACATCGTCCAGGACGGCAGGTTTAAGATGGTCAACCCTGGTTTTGCCAAAATCACCGGCTATCCGGAGGAGGAATTAATCGGCCGCCACAGCCTGGACCTGGTGGCGCCGGAATATAGAGAAGAGGTACGCCGAAACGCCCTCAGAATGCTCAGGGGCGAAGCCCAGACCCCTTACGAGTTACCCATCGTAACCAAGAGCGGTGAGACCAGATGGGCTCTGGAGAAGGTTGCTGCCACGGTGTACCAGGGGCGGCGGGCCGCCTTGGGCTATTGTCTGGACATTACCGATAAAAAGAATCTGGAAGCCCAATTTCTGCAGGCCCAGAAAATGGAGGCGGTGGGCCGCCTGGCCGGGGGGGTGGCCCATGACTTCAATAATATGCTGAGCGTCATCCTGGGCTACTGCGACATTATGCAAATGGAGCTCCATCAAGACGACCCCCTTTCTCGTTATCTGGCGGAAATCAAGCAGGGGGCGCAGCGGGCGGCCACATTAACCCAACAGCTCCTGGCCTTCAGCCGCAAACAAATCATCCAACCGGAAGTACTCGATCTCAATACCAAGATTGCCGGCCTGGAAAAGATGCTCCAGCGGCTGATCGGCGAGGATATCGATCTGGCGGTAGTCCTTGATCCTTCCCTGGATGCGGTGAAAGCCGACCCCGGACAGATTGACCAGATCATCATGAACCTGGCGGTCAACGCCCGGGACGCCATGCCCCAGGGGGGCAGGCTGACCCTGGAGACCGCCAACGTCTATCTGGACGAACCCTACCTCCGGACCCACGCCTACGTCATTCCCGGCCCCTATGTCATGCTGGCGGTGAGCGACAACGGCCAGGGCATGGATGCGGCCACCCGGGCCCGGATATTCGAGCCTTTTTTCACCACCAAAGAAGACGGCCGGGGCACCGGGCTGGGCCTGGCCACGGTTTACGGCATTGTCAAGCAGAATAACGGCTATATTCATTTTTACAGCGAAATCGGCCAGGGCAGCACCTTTAAAATCTACCTGCCCTCGACCCGGGAAGAGGTCCCGGCCAGCCGACCGGAGATACCCGGCGTCGAGGGAAAGTATGGTTCGGAAACCATCCTGGTGGTGGAAGACGAAGATTTAGTCAGAAACTATATCTGCCGCAGTCTCAAGTTATACGGCTATAAGGTGCTGGAGGCGCAAAACGGGGGGGAAGCCCTGCTGCACTGCGAATGCTATACGGCCCCGATTCACTTGTTACTCACCGATGTGGTGATGCCGCGGATGAGCGGCCGGGAGCTCGTGGAGCGGTTAAAACCCCTGCGCCCTGATCTCAGGGTGCTCTATATGTCCGGCTATACGGCCAACGCAGTGGTCCACCACGGCGTTGTCGAGGCAACGGTGGCTTTTATCCAAAAACCGTTCCCCGTCAACAAGCTGGTGGAGAAAATCCGGCAGATTT
>VGSX01000354.1 GCA_016874895.1 Deltaproteobacteria bacterium | reverse complement strand
TTTCGTGGGCAAGTCGTTTGCCTTCCAGCCCTATTTCCAGCAGGCCCTGGCAGGGAAAACCGGCCAATACCTGGCGTTGGGCCTGACCTCCCTGGAAAGAGGTTTTTATGCCAGCGCCCCGGTCTACGATGCCGCCAGCCGGATTATCGGGGTAGCTGTGGTCAAGCGGACCATTGATAAAATCGAGTCCATGCTCAACCAGGAAACTCCGGCCTTTCTGGTGGACCCGCACGGCATCATTTTCCTGTCCAACCGGCCGGAAATAATCCTGCATAGCCTGTGGCCGGTCCCGGACCAGGCCCTGCCGGATATCATCGCCTCCCGGCAATTCGGCGATGGCCCTTTCCCGGCATTGCTTTCCCGGCAGCCCGTCACCGGCGGCCGGGTGCGTTTATTTGACCAGGATTGGCTGTATCTGGCCGAACCCTCCTTTTTTAAGGGCTGGCAAGTGGTGGTTTTGGGGTCCACCCGGAATATTGTGGCGGCCCGTCTCATCGGCATCGCCCTGACCCTGTTTTTCTGCCTGGCCTCCTTGGGGCTTTTCCTGATTTGGGACACGACCCTGAAGGCGTCGGCCCGCATCAGCGTTTCGGAGCGGCTGTATCACAGTCTGGTGGAAGGAGCCCCGGACTGTGTCTCCCTGTTCGACCGGGAGGGCAGATTCCTGGCGGTGAACCCCAACGGCTGGCAGATCCTGGGACTTCCTGAGCCCGAGGTCCTGGGACTGCCCTTTCCCGAGCTCTGGCCGCCGGGACCACGTTCTGTGGTGGAAGAAGCCATCCACCGGGTGTTACAGGGTGAAAAAACCATCTTTGAGGTATCATACCACCATCCCGGGGGGAAAATTCTCGGCTGGCAGATTATTTTGAACCCTATCCAGGAACCTGACGGCCATGTCCAGCGCTTTGTGGGGATCATCAGCGACGTTACAGAACGGCAGCAGGCCCGGGCCAATCTCCAGTACCGGCTGGAGTTGGAGGCCCTCATAGCTCGAATTTCCACGGAATTTATTAACTTGCCTTCGGAAAAGATAGACATCGGCATCAACCGGGCCCTGGAGAATCTGGGCCGTTTCGTCGGAGTGGACCGGGCTTATGTGTTTCAATTACACGATCAGGGCCGCCGGGCCAGCAACACCTATGAATGGTGCGCCCCCGGCGTCACCCCGGAGCAGGCGAACTTGCAGGGGTTGCTCATGGATGAGGCCGGACCCTGGTTCGCCAACCTTTTGCGGAAGTTTGAGGTCTGCTGCATCCCCAGGGTGGCAGACCTTCCTGAGGCTGCGGCGGTGGAAAAGGCCGATTTTATCCGCCAGGGCATCCAGTCCCTCGTAGTGGTCCCCATGGTGCACCAAGGAAATCTGGTGGGGTTTTTCGGTTTCGATGCGGTCCGGGAACCCAAGGTCTGGAACGAAGACACTATCACTATCCTCAAGATGGTGGGAGACCTGCTGGTAAACGTCCTGGAGCGGCAGCGCGCCGAAGAGGCCTTCCACCTGGACGAGGCCCGTCTGGAAACCCTGGTGCACCTGGGTCAGATGCAGGACCGGCCCTCCCAGGAGATCGCCCACTTCGCCCTGGAGGAAGCGGTGCGGTTGACCCGGAGCCGGATAGGCTATCTGGCCTTTCTGGACGAGGCCGAGGCGACCCTGACTATATATAACTGGTCCCAGCAGACCAAGAATCTTTGCGAGATCGCCGATCCTCCCCTGATTTACGCTTTGGAGGAAACCGGTCTGTGGGGGGAGGCGGTGCGGCAGCGGCGGCCCATCATCACCAATGATGTCACCGCCCCTAATCCCTGGAAAAAGGGGTTTCCTGAGGGCCACGTTGAGGTCCGGCGGCATATGAATATCCCGGTTTTCGAGGGTTCGCGCATCGTCGCGGTGGCCGGGGTGGGGAACAAAACAGAGCCTTACGACGAAGCCGACGTCCGCCAGTTAACCCTGCTGATGGACGGCATGTGGAAACTGCTGCAACGCCAGCAGGCCGAGGAGGCCCTGGCCGCCGAAAAAGAACGCCTGGCGGTGACCCTGAGTTCCATCGGCGACGCGGTCATTGCCACGGACATGGACGGCAACATCCAATTAATGAACCATGTGGCCGAAGCCTTGACCGGCTGGACCCAGGCCGAGGCCTTGGGCCGACCCGTCCTGGAGGTCTGCCGGATTTTCGACTCACGGACCCGGAAGCCTTACACCTCGCTGATACCCCGGATTCTGTTGGGAGAGTCTTCCGGCGGGCAGTCCCATTATCTTATTTCCCGGGACAACCGGGAAATCGTCATTGCCGAAAGCGGGGCCCCCATTATTGACCGAAATCAGCAGGTCCGGGGCGCGGTTTTGGTGTTCCGGGATATCACCCTGAAAAAACGCCTGGAAGATGAACTCCTGAAAGTGGAAAAACTCCGCTCGCTGGGTATCCTGGCCGGCGGCATTGCCCATGATTTCAATAATATTCTGACCTCCATTTTAGGCAATATTTCCTTGAGCATCTTCCATGCCGAAGATGGCGGGAGTGACAAACCCGACCTGCCGGCGCGACTCAAAGAAGCCGAGAAGGCCACCCTCCGGGCCAGGGACCTGGTGCAGCAGCTCCTGACCTTTGCCAAGGGAGGCGCACCGGTCAAACAACTGGCCTCACTCAAGCAGATCGTGGAGGAGTCGGCCAGTTTCGCCATTAGCGGCTCCCGGAGCCGCTGCCAGTTCAACCTCCCCCCGGACCTGTGGCCGGTGGAGGTTGATGAGGGCCAGATCAGCCAGGTGGTGCAGAACCTGGTGATCAACGCCTCCCAGGCTATGCCCGAGGGGGGTGTCATCACCCTAAAGGCGGAAAATATCCTCCTGGACGAAACCTCCGGACTGCCCCTGCCGCCCGGTATCTACGTCAAAGTGATCATCTCGGACCAGGGCATCGGCATCCCGGCGGACCACCTGCCCCGTATTTTTGATCCCTATTTTTCCACCAAACATCAAGGCAGCGGTCTGGGACTGGCCACGGTTTATTCCATCGTGACCAACCACGAAGGTCATATCACGGTGGAATCACAACTCGGCCGCGGCGCCAGTTTCACCGTCTTTTTACCGGCCTCCCGGCTCCGGCCGGAAAAGTCGGTACTGGCCCGGCCGATTCTGCCCCGGGGGGAAGGCAGGATACTGGTCATGGATGATGAACCGATGGTCCGGGAAGTGGTGGGCCGGATGCTCCAGCAATTGGGCTATGAAGTGGAACTGGCGGCCGACGGTGCGGAGGCCCTGGAACGCTTCCAGGCGGCCCAGGAAAGATTACAGCCCTTTACAGGGGTTATTCTGGATCTCACCGTGCCCGGAGGCATGGGCGGCCGGGAAACCATGGAAAGGCTGTTGGCCCTAAATCCCGATGTCGTCAGTCTGGTCTCCAGCGGCTATGCCGAAGACGCCACCATGACCCACTACCAGGATTACGGCTTCAAGGGCTTTATCAAAAAACCCTATCGCCTCGAGGATATCGGCAAGG
>VGSX01000353.1 GCA_016874895.1 Deltaproteobacteria bacterium | reverse complement strand
GTCGATCATACCCTGGATCAGGGCGCTCTGGGCCTTTTCCGCCTCGGCCCTGGTCAGGTGCGCCCGGCTCGCCACTTAGGTGGAGCAGAGCTGACTTCGTCCTAATGTCCTTTTTAAAAGAAGATGTTAATAAATCCCTCTCATACACCGGAGAGGACGGCAAAGTCATTAACCTCTCGGAGGTCTTCAAAATGTTACCGGAACTGGCGGCCAAGCATGCTGACCTGGCGGTCCGATTCGAGGGAATACAGATCCGCAGCCGGGAGCGCAAGTGGGCCGGCGTCCCAGGTCTGGAAGACGAAAAGGAAAAGTTTTCCCTTTTCAAGGCCATCTATGCCATCGGCACCGGCGACTGGTCCCAGGCTCAGTTCGAGGCGGACGTCTTCCGGCAGACCCGGGACATGGCCACCACTCCGGACAGCTCAGGGGGTTACCTGGTCCCCACCCAGGCCATCCCGGAACTCATCGCAGTGGAATGGCTGACGGAAGAGCTCCAAAATCAGCACGGCATCCCCACCTATTTTGAGGACGACCATCAACCCAAGCCTCTGGATGAAGACCTGCGCGTCCTGATTTTCCAGGCAGTGAATGAGCTTGATGATCTGTCGCCGAACCATGCAAGACACCCAGGATTAAGGTGACAGGTCCTGATTTCCTTGATTCTTCGGCAATAAAATCGTAAAGGTTGTTCCCTTTCCTGGTTCACTGGAGACCTGAATATCCCCCCCATGCCCTTTGACGATGCCATAGACCATGGACAATCCCAGCCCTTTGCCCTTACCGAATTCCTGGGTGGTAAAAAAGGGCTCGAACATCCGGTCCATAACCGCTTGGGTCATGCCCTGGCCCGTGTCAGCCACGGTCAAACGGAAATAGCGTCCTGGCGGCAAGCCGTGTGCTGGAGTTTTTTGTGGTTCAGTGAGATTGACCTCTTCCAAGGTTACTTCCAGCACCCCTCCTTTTTCCTGCATGGCGTAGATAGAGTTGTCATAGAGATGGCGGAGCAGGATCTGCAGATGATCCGCTCTGGCCAGAATACTATCATCCGTGGTGGCAATATTCTTTTTGGTTTCGACGGTAACCGGGTAGGGGTTTTCGAGGGCAGCCAGACTGGTGTCAATCAGTTGACCCAATCGGATTACCTGGCGGTCCCAAACGGCCTGACGGCTAAAGGTGACAAACTGGGCCACCAGATTTTTTGCCCTCTCACTGGCAGCGAGCACATTTTGCAAGTATGCCCGCACTTCGCTGTCCCGGGGTAATTCCAGGAGGGTCATTTCCGTAAAGCCTATAATCGCCATTAAAAGGTTGTTAAATTCCTGCAGGATGCCCCCGGCAAAGGTGGCGATGGCCTCCATTTTGCGCGCCTGATGCAACCGGGCTTCGAGTTCGGCCTTTTCTTTTTCCGCCTGATGTTTATAGAGGGCGATCTCGATGCCCAACTGGAGTTCCCGCACCTCAAAGGGTTTCAAAATATAGCCGTAGGGCGTGGTGAGCTTGGCCCGTTTTAGGAGCTGCGGTTCGGCATAGGCCGAGAGATATATGATGGGGACATCATAAAGTCCTTTGATCTGCGCCGCGGTGTCTATCCCGTCCAAATCGCCGGCCAGCTTGATATCCATCATGATTAAATCGGGGTGGTGTTCCTGGGCCTTCTGGATGGCCTCGGCGCCGCTGACGGCCTCCCCGATGACCTCGTGGCCCATGGCGGTAATGATGCCCTTGAGATCCTTGGCCAGAACGATTTCATCCTCAACTATCAGTATTTTCGGCATATTTTTCCCCTATCTCCGTCACCTCGAATTCCAGGACGATGTGCGCCCCTGGGCCCGGCAGGTGATAGATACAGCCCTGGAGCTGTTTCTCCACCAGGTCCCGGGTGATCTCAAGACCGGTGGTGGTGAGCTTGTGCCAGTCAAAGTCCGGGGGGAGCCCTTTGCCGTCATCCTTAACGCTGATGCAGACCCTCCGGTCATTAACCTTGTCCAGTGCGATGGTGAGATGCATTTTTTCCCCGGGCTCAACCGCGTGCTTGGCAGCGTTGAGCATCAATTCCAAGAGGGCCATGGAACAGGGGATCGCCTGATTTAAAGCCAGGTAAAGGGGTTGGCCGATTATGCGCTTCTCTATGAAAATTCTCTTACTGAACATGCGGGCAAGATAATCCAGCATGACCTGCGCATGATTGAGCATATCAATCCGGCCGAATTCCCGGTTCTGATAGAGTTGCCTATGGATCATGGCCATGTTGTGAATTCTGCCCTGGGCCTCGTCCAGAATGTTTATGGCCTCCTGGTGCTTGGTCTGATTCTTGCTTAAGTTCAGGAAACTTGAGACGATCTGAAGGTTGTTCTTGACGCGGTGGTGCACCTCGTTGAGGAGCACCTCCTTTTCCTTGAGAGAGGTCCGAAGTTGCGCCTCGGTTTCCCGCAAAACCGCTTCGGCCATCCGGCGCTCCATTTCCCGCTCCTGGAGGGCGGCGGCCATCTGGTTGAAGGCCTGGGCCAGTTCTCCCAGTTCATCCGCGGTTTTTACTTCGGCCCGGTGGCTCAGATCCCCCTGGCCGATTATCCGGGCGTTGGCAGTCAGGGCCTTGAGGGGCTTGGTCAGGTAGGTCGTGGACAGGAAAAGCACAATGCCAAATATGCCTAACGCCAGGAAAAAGATAATGCTATCCCCGAAGATAATTCTTTTGTTAATAAGCTGCACCCCCCTTAAAGAAAAGCCCAGCCACAAGGACCACTCACCCTGTCCCATCTGCAGGGGAAAAACCAAGATGCCGCAGTTCCGGGTCCGATCTAAGTAGAGCCTTTCCTTTGGTCCAGGGGGGGAGAGTTGCGGGAAATAATGGCTGGCCCGGGTTTTCATAAAACCCGCGTCATCCGCCAGATGGATAATGTCATCGTTGCGGACCACCCACCAGAACAGGAAGTCATCGTGCTCCGCTACAGTATTGAGAGCTACAAAAGGCCACTTCATTTCGAGGTAGTCCTTTTCCAACTGCCGGGCCAGAATTCTGCCGATAATTCTATTTTCTTCGATAATGTTTGTTTCCGTCACCACTTTTTGCTGGGCCAGCACCAGATAAAATATCAGCAGCACCACGGCGATGAAGAGGAGAAAACTAAAGGCGAATATTTTCCAGAAAATCCGCATGGGCCGGCCTTTTATTCCTTCGGCCCGATGACGAGAAAGGAAGTGGTAAGATTCGCGTGTTTGTTGCCTATGCCGGGAATATACCCCTGTTCGCCCCAGGAGAAGGTGGCCAGAAAGGGGGCCCCGTGATTCGCATAGGTGAGCATTTTGGGCATCTTGTTCCACTCTTGGTCCGGAATTATCCCCATGACGCCGGCGCAGAGGTAGCCCAGGCCCAATAAGGGTTGCTTTCCCTCTGCCATGCCCGCCTGGGTAATTGCTTTGCCGGGGAGGGCCACGATCCGGTTGAGGAGGGTTTCCCAGTTGCCATGGCTCAAATAGACTCTTTCTCCCGCGGCGATCTTGGTGGAGGTCGTGATA
>VGSX01000352.1 GCA_016874895.1 Deltaproteobacteria bacterium | reverse complement strand
TTATTATCAGAGAATCCAGCAGGAGCAGCAGACGGGTCTGGAGAGAATATTCGGGTCTATCAAGGCTCAGGCGGCAGATACTTTGAGTAAATTGTCCTCGGCACAAAAAGCCACGGCAGAGAAAAAATTTAACGACGTGGCAGCTTTTAAAGATATTATTGAGGTAAAGATATTTAAGGTTTCGTGAATTGAGAATCCGGTGATCAGATGCGAAACTGGGATGGTTTGGAGCCGGGAATGGGACTTGAACCCACAACTTGCGACTTACGAAGCCGCTACTCTGCCATTGAGTTATCCCGGCTCAGGATGCAATTTAACATTTTTCAGGGAATAAGTCAATTTTGGTTCTTCCGCATCTACACCTTGTGATCGATCGGCTTCAAGTTCAGGTGGGCCATGCCCACCCTACATCTACACTTTGTGATCGATTGCCGGATGGTTATGCCATGTTGTGAGATATTTTAACTCTGAAAGATCAGTAAGATGGCTGATTCCAAGAATCTTCGAAAAATTGACTCGATTCATTTTTTGCTGAAAGCTGATAACTGAACGCTTGCCTGCAGGGTAATTATATCATTTGCCGTCTTGACTTTTCATACTTTTTCAGATGTATATGTGCAACGAAGAGATGATGCCCTCGATTAAAGATTACGATTATCGTCTGCCCGCCGACCTCATCGCCCAGGAGCCCCTGCCGGAAAGAGACCAGGCCCGGATGCTGGTGCTGGAGCGGTCCACGGGCGCCATCGGGCACAGCCGTTTTGCGCACCTGCCCCAGTGGCTGAGCCGACAGGACGTCCTGGTGGTGAACAACACCCGGGTTTTCCCGGCCCGGCTGCGGGGCCGCAAGCCCACCGGCGGCAGAGTGGAGGCCCTGTTGTTGCAGTTGCCCGCCGCTAACGGCTCGCACCCCCGGACATGGTCCGGCCGCGCCCTCTGCCGGGCTGCGAAGCCACTGAAAATCGGCCAGAGAATAGACTTCGGGGCCGAACTCCAGGGCGAGATTACGGCGGTCGATCCCGCCGGCGAGATAGGTTTGCAGCTGGAGAGCACCGGCCGGGATCTGGCCCAGGTTTTGGCCGAGGTCGGGGATATGCCCCTGCCGCCCTACATCCGGCGGCCGGCTGGTAAAAACGACGTTCAGCGCTACCAGACCATCTTTGCCAATGCGACGGGGGCAGTGGCTGCGCCCACGGCCGGCCTGCATTTCACCCCGGCGGTGCTTCGAGAATTAGCCGATAAGGGGGTAGAGGTCATCAGCCTGACCCTGCATGTGGGGCCCGGCACTTTTCAACCGGTGCGGACGGAGGATTATACCCGGCACCGTCTGGCGCCGGAATACTTCTCCCTGACGCCGGAGAGCGCCTCGGCCATCAATCGGGCCCGGGCCGCGGGAAAAAAGATCGTGGCGGTGGGCACCACCAGCGTCCGGGTCCTGGAGGCCCAGTATCATAATAGGGAAGTGCAGCCTGGAGAAGGCTATTGCGGCTTGTTCATCCACCCCGGGCACCGATTTCGGGTTGTGGATCGGCTGATCACCAATTTCCACCTGCCGCAATCCACTCTGCTGCTGCTGGTGAGCGCCCTGGCCGGGCGGGAAGTCATCCTGCGGGCCTATCAGACCGCCATTGAGGCCGGTTATCGGTTTTACAGCTATGGCGACTGTATGCTCATCCTCTGAGGCACCAGCACAGCATGTTAAAAGGCGGGATGCGCTTCGCTTTCCCGCCCTACTCATACCTCCAACGGATCAGCCCAACGTCAAGGCCGTTAAAAGGCGGGATGCGCTTCGCTTTCCCGCCCTACAAGGTGAACTATTCGGAGCAGACGACACATCGTGAACAGTGATTATCAGATAGTGGCCACCGATCCTGCTTCCCGGGCCCGGCTGGGGAAGCTCACCCTGGCTCGGGGGGTGGTGGAGACCCCGGTGTTCATGCCGGTGGGGACCCAGGCCACGGTGAAGACCATGACCCCGGAAGAGCTCCAGGGGCTGGGCGCCCGGATTATCCTGGCCAACACCTATCACCTGTTCCTGCGTCCCGGAGTGGAAATTATCCAGACCCTGGGCGGCCTGCACCGTTTCATGAACTGGCCCGGTCTTATTTTAACCGACTCCGGCGGCTTCCAGATTTTTAGCCTGGCCAAATTGCGCACTTTGAACGAGGAAGGGGTTCTGTTTCGGTCCCATCTCAATGGTGCGGCCCATTTTTTAACCCCGGAGAAGGTAATTGCTTTACAAGAGGGGTTCGATACTGATATCTTAATCTGTCTAGATGAATGCCCGGCCCACGTCGTGAGTGAAGACTACGTGGTCAGGTCCGGGGCCTTAACCCTGCGGTGGGCCAAGCGCTGCCAGCAGGCTCGCACCCGAGAGGACAAACCTTTATTTGCCGTGGTCCAGGGGGGCATGTGGCCGCAGCATCGGCGGGAACAGGCCCAGGCCATGGTGGCTGAAGGTTTCGACGGTTACGCCATCGGGGGCTTGAGTGTGGGCGAGGACAAAGAAACCCGGGAGGCCATCCTGGACGTCACCGTCCCGGAGCTGCCCGTAGACCAACCCCGGTATCTCATGGGGGTGGGTACCCCCGAAGATCTGGTGGAAGGCGTGGCCCGGGGCGTGGATATGTTCGACTGCGTCCTGCCCACCCGAAACGCCCGCAACGGCATGGCCCTGACCCGGTTCGGCCGGGTAGTCATCAAAAACGCCGAACATGCCTCTAGCCCTTTGCCGCTGGATGAGGATTGCGGCTGTTATACCTGCAGCCGCTACAGCCGGGCCTATCTCCGGCATCTTTTTGTGGCCCGGGAAATCCTGGCCTATCGACTTTTGACGATTCACAATCTCTTTTATTACCTGGAGTTGATGGCCGCCATGCGGCAGTCCCTGGCCCAGGGGCGGTTCGGGGAATTCCGACAGGCTTTTTATGGCCAAAGACATGATGGAGGTGCTGACAATGGTTGATGTAGCCTATGCCATGGCTGGAGGGTCCGGGGAGGCCGCTGGGGGCGGTCTCATGACTATCCTGCCCTTGATTTTAATGTTCGTGATTTTTTATGTCCTGCTTATCCGGCCGCAGCAAAAAAAGGCCAAAGAACACCGGGCCTTTTTGGAAAACCTGAAAAGAGGCGACAAGGTGGTCACCTCGGGCGGCCTGTACGGGGAAATCACCGGAATGACCGATCAGACCATCACCCTGGAGGTAGCCGACAAGATCAGGGTGAAAGTCGGCCGGGGCTATATCGCCGCCTTTGCCCCTAAAGAGAGCGGTAAATAATAAGTGTAAGCGGTCAGCGGTCAGCTTTCAGCTAAAAAAGTAATATCAAATAGTTATCACAACATTGCTGACAGCTGTTTTATCAAGTAGTTGACTTAACCTTCTGTTTTTGCTGAAAGCTGATAGCTGATAGCTGATAGCTGAAAGCCAACATTTATTTCTCGCCCCTGGTAATAACGGGAAACCGGAAACCTTCAGACAGGATACGAACTTTGCAGCAGCAGCCTTCATCCGGCGATGTGAA
>VGSX01000351.1 GCA_016874895.1 Deltaproteobacteria bacterium | reverse complement strand
TATTCCGCACGCTGGCCGAGGCCGAGTCCCGGGTACACCAACAGCCCCTGGAACAGGTGCATTTTCACGAAATCGGGGCGGTGGATTCCATCCTGGATATCGTGGGCGCGGCTTTTGCCCTGCATAGCCTGAAAATAACCCAGGTCTATTCCTCCCCTTTGCCCATGGGAAAAGGTCTTATTGCGTGCGCCCACGGCCTGCTGCCCAACCCGGCCCCGGCCACGGCCCTGCTGCTGGAAGGCGCCCCGGTATACGGGACCGAAATCCGGGCCGAACTGGTCACCCCCACGGGCGCGGCCATTCTTAAAGGCCTGGCGGCCTGTTTCGAGCCCCTGCCCCCCTGCACCGTGGAAAAAGTGGGCTACGGAGCCGGTGACCGGGATTTGCCGGAGCAGCCCAACCTCCTGCGTCTCGTGCTGGCCAGACCTACTCTCCCCCTTGCGCTGGGCCACACCGAACGGGTCTTAGTCCTGGAAACCCATCTGGATGACATGCTCCCGGAGTGGTACGAGCACCTCATGGCGGCCCTGTTTCAGGCCGGGGCCCTGGACGTGGCCTATTTCCCCCTGCAGATGAAGAAAAACCGCCCCGGCGTGGGACTAACCATCATTGCGCCGCCGGCCTTGCGGGAAAATATTCTTACCGCTCTCTTTGCCGAATCCACCACCCTGGGGGTGCGGCTGGGGGAAATGGAGCGGGTGACGGTAAACCGCTGGGAGGAAACCATCGACACTCCCTACGGCCCCCTGCAGGTGAAGGTGGCCGACATCGGCGGGCAGCGCCGGGTGCTGCCGGAATATGAGGCCTGTCGGACCCTGGCCCGGAAACACAACCTGCCCCTGCTGGAGGTCTATCGGCTGGTGCCTTGTTCGGTTTCCAGTTTCCGGTTTCCGGTTTCTGGGGAATAGGGAAGCAGTGCCCCTTCACCTCGCGGCCAGAGGCTCATGGTGACCTCATCACCTCCTGCCGGACATCCTGTCTTCCGATTCAATGCTCCCCTGGTGCCCGCCCGCCTGCGCCGCCGGGAAAAGCGGTTCCTGGCCGAAGTAGACCTCCCGGACGGCACCCGCACCTGGGTGCATGTGCCCAATTCCGGGGCCCTGACCGGCTGCCTGACCCCCGGCATGGAACTTATCCTGACCCACGACGCCCGTCCGGGCCGCAAAACGGCTTATACCTGGCGGTTCTGCCGGGTTGACGGCGGTTGGGTCTGCATCGACACCCTGGCCCCCAACCGTTTAGTATCCCTGGCCCTGCAGGGTCCCGGGCTGGAGGGTCTGGCGCCGCCCCTGGACTTCCGGCCGGAGGTTTCCCTGCCCCAGGGAGGCCGCCTGGATTTTGTCGTGAAGAAGGACGGGGGCTTCACTTTCATCGAGGTCAAGAGCATTACCTGGGTAGAAGAGGGGGTGGCCCTGTTTCCGGACGGCGTCACCTCCCGGGGCCGCCGCCACCTCCAGGAACTGACCGCACTGGTGCAGCAAGGCCATGAGGCCTGGAATGTTTATGTGGTGCAACGGCAGGACGCCCAGGTCATGGCCCCAGCCTGGCAAGTGGATCCGGCCTATGCCCATGAACTGGCCCGGGCCGCCGAGGCCGGGGTCAAGATCATGGTTCTCACCACTCTCATCCAACCGCCGGACATTGCTCTGGCCGGGTCCTTGCCGGTGCGGCTTTAGAAACAGGGCCGGAGCGGAAATCAAAAGGGCTTGCGCTCCGGCCCGATTTTGGTTAGAAATTAGCAGCTAACCTGAGGAGCATACATATGGGCATCTTTTCCAAGTCCTTAAGCTGCACCCGCTACTTTGTCCGGGGGGAGACGCCGCCGGACTTTTTGACCTGGGTGGACGAGCGCCTGCAGCACTTTCTCTTCCGGGAAATTGATGAAACCACTGATGAAAAAGCCTGGGGCTGGGTAGAGTTGGACAACCTGCTGCAAACCGCCTTTGATGGCGGCCAGGCCCATCTGGGGGAATATCTGGCCTTTTCTTTGCGCATCGACACCCGGAAGGCCCCTGCGGCCTTGTTCCGCAAACACTATCTCCTGGCCGAACTCAACCTGCGGCAACAGCAGAAGTTCCGCCGCCTCAGCCGGCAACAGAAACTGGAGCTGAAAAAAGCCGTCCAGCAGGACCTGCTCCGCCGCCAGATGCCGCAGCCAACCCTCTACGACGTGGTCTGGCATCCCGGCCAACAGCGCCTGTGGCTCTTCGCCACCTCCCCCAAGGTGCGGGAGATATTCGAAACCCTGTTTCGAGAAACCTTTGAAATGGATATCTATCTCCTCTTCCCCTACACCCTGGCCCAGGATGTCCTGGCATCGGAGGCGGCCATGGAACGGCTGGAAATGGTGGAGCCGGCGGTTTTTCATAGTGGTCAGGGGTCAGGGGTCAGGGGCCAGTAAATACGACTCCGGGAAGGAAATCTTTATAATGCGCGATCTGGTAGAATTACTTTTTGCTTACCGGTTTCTGGGGCGGGAATTTCTCACCTGGCTGTGGTTCCGGAGCGAGGACGCCGAGGAAGGCCGCATCGCCATAAAGGGACGGGATGCCGTAACCCTGACGGTGGGGGACAAAATGGTCCTGGAGACCGGGGACGGCGAACACCGGGAAACCCTGATGCTGCAGGGGACTCGCTCGGAACACCGGGAGGCCCGTCTGGGTCTGTTGCAGGGGAAATTGCCGGAAGAAATGCATCTCAAGCTGGCTCAGGGGGAGGATGAATGGCAGCTCAGCCTCAAAGCCACCACCCTGGAAATCAAAGGCCTGAAAAGAAAAAATAACCCCGGCCCGCAAGAGGATGAGGATGACCGGGAAGCCTTTTTCTTCGATCAGATGTACCAGATGGAGGCCGTTTCCAGTATCATAGACGGCCTGTTCCGGGAATTCCTGGAGATCCGCCTGTCCCCGGCCTGGGACCAGGAGGAAATGCCCCGCCTGCATGATTGGCTGGAAGCCTGAAGGGGGCGCCGCACGGTGGGCGGCGTTCAGTGAGTGGGCAGTGGTCAGTGGTCGGTTGTTGGAGGATGTTTGATTATACAGCCTTCCGGTCCCCGTTCATCAGGGCACAGGCTGGAAGCCCGTGCCACCAAAAGATTCAGCAGATGACCGTTTCATTTTATTGTTTCTGCTGCAAGCTAACTTCTTAGGCACTGAGCACCAACCCCTGACCACCAACCACTAACCCCTGACCCCTGACCACTAACACAAGAGGTATCGTCAAAAAGTGCCGGAACTACCGGAAGTGGAGGTAATCCGCCGGGGGTTGGCCACAAAGCTGGTGGGAGAGAGGATCGTGGCGGTCAGCCAGGGTGACAAGCGCCTGCGGCGGCAGGCGGAATTGCCCGAACTCGAGTCCCTGGCCGGCTGCGCCATCACCCGATTGGCCCGCCGGGGGAAGTATCTCCTGCTGCGCCTGGACCGGGGACAGACATTGCTCATACACCTGGGCATGACCGGCCGCCTGTTTTTCCAGACCGACCATTGCCCTCCGTTGCCCCATGTGCACTTCGTGTTTCACTGCCAG
>VGSX01000350.1 GCA_016874895.1 Deltaproteobacteria bacterium | reverse complement strand
TGTAAGGTAAGCGTTCAGCCGTCAGCTTACAGCGCACGGCTAAAAATGAATAGTTTAATAATTACCATGAAATGGCTGATTCCGGGTTTCTCCGAAATGCCGATTGCTGATAGCTGAACGCCTCCAACCTCATTAACCGATCCGTTCATGGCCGAATGGGGCCACCCCCGATGATTAAAATCCCCCCTGACCCCCCTTTAGAAAAGGGGGACTTTTTAAAGGATATCATATAGTTCCCCACTTTTTAAAGCTGTGCATTACCCACAGGTTGGCAGACGGTGGTTTGTCATGGGGATAACTAAGAGGAATTATTAACTAATGTACCCCATCGCCTAACCCTATCCCCGGATATATAAGGGAATTCAGGGGCACAGACCTCCAGGTCTGTGCCAGTGATGCTCTCAATACCCTTCCTTGAAAGCCACCTCATCTTCCGCCAGTTTTTCTTTAAACAAGACGTGGGCCCATACCTGGTAGGCGATGACCAGGGGCACGAAGGTGAGGGCCACCCCCAGCATGATCTTCAGGGTCAGGGGGCTGGAAGAAGAATTAAAGGCGGTGAGACTGTAGGCCGGGTTCAGGCTGGAGGGCAGCAACCGGGGAAATAAGCCCGCCACCCCAAACATGGTGCAGGAAACTATAGTGGCCGCAGAAGCGAACCAGGCCTGCCAGTACGCACCCCGGGCCAGGAAAAATTTTACCAGGATCAGGGCTACCACTGCCAGGGCCGGGATGATAAACAGCAGGGGCTGGGCTAGATAGTTGTCATACAGATCGGTCTTGCGCTGGGTGGCCAGGAGGAACATGACCGCGGCCACCAGCAGGAGCCACCAGGTTGTCCCGGCCGTCCGGGCCAACCGCGTTCTCAGGTCGCCGTCAGTTTTGATGACCCCCCAGATAGCCCCGTGCACCACAAAGAGCAGTACAAAGAGCAGGCCCCCCAAAATACCATAGGGGTTGAGCAGGGTAAGAAGCGTGCCCTGAAAAATGCCCTCCCCGTCCAGGGGCAGGCCCTGAAAGATATTGGCAAAAGCGACGCCCAGGAGCAAAGCCGGGAGGAAACTGCCCACTGCCAGGCAGGTATCCCAGAGTTTCCGCCACTGCGGACTGTCCACGCCGCCCTGAAAGGTAAAGGTGACGCCCCGGATAATGAGGGCGAAGAGCACCAGCATAAGGGCGGTGTAAAGCCCGCTGAACATCACGGCGTAGGTGGTGGGGAAGGCCGCGAAGGTGACCCCCCCGGCCGTGATCAGCCAGACTTCATTGCCGTCCCAATGGGGGCCAATGGCCGCGTAAAGCTGCTTGCGTTCCTTTTCGGTCCGGGCCGTAAACGGCAGCAGGGTCCCCAGTCCCAGGTCATAGCCGTCCAGCATGAAATAAATGGCCCACAAAATGCCCCAGATATAAAACCAGATGGACTCCAGCATGGCGATGACCTCCTTTAGGCTTCCACCGCAACCGGCGCTGCTTCCGGCCCCTTGCGGATATGTTTGATGATGAGATAAAAGGCCGCCGCGCCCAGCACGGCATACAACGCCACCATGATAAATAACGAAAATCCCACCTGGGAGGCGGCGATGGGCGACACTGCGTCTTTAGTACGCATAAGGTTGTAAACGATCCAGGGCTGCCGGCCAACCTCGGTGACGATCCAGCCGGCCTGCAAGGCAATATAGGGAAGCGGTATGGCCAGGATCAGGGTTTTTAATAAACGAGGGCTCTCCAGGAGCTTGTTCCGCCGGAACCAGGCCCAGAAACTGAGGGCCACGAAGAGGAACCCCAGCCCCACCATGGTGCGGAAGGCCAGGAAGACAATAGTAACGGGGGGCCGGTCCTCAGGGGCGAAATCCTTCAGGCCGGTTACCGTGGCACTGGGGGAATGAAACGCCAGCATGCTCAGGGCGCCAGGAATTCTCCCAAATTCAAAAAGATTGCGTTCATTTTTTTCATCCGGGATGAGAAACAGGATCTGGGGCGCATTGGCCTGGGTCTCCCAATGAGACTCCATGGCCGCCAGCTTGGCCGGTTGAATCTTGGCCACTTCGGCCCCATGGATATGCCCCTGGACTATCTCGGCCACGGAAAAGATCAGGGCAAAGGTCAGGCCCAGGCGGAAGGATTTGGTGAAAAAGCTGACATGCTGGCGGCGCAGCAGATGATAGGCGCTCACCCCCATGACAAAGAAGCCCACCAGGATATAGGCCCCGAAAATGGTGTGAAAATAAATCTGCCAGGCAAAGGGCTGGGTCACCACCGCGAAGAAATTGTCCAATTCCGCCCGGTTATTCCGGATCACATAACCCACCGGGTTCTGCATCCAGGCGTTGGCCATGAGAATCCACACGGCCGACAGGTTGGCGGCGATGGCCACCAGCCAGATAGCGGCGCAGTGCAGGGCGGGTTTCAGCTTTTTCCACCCGAAAATCCACACCGCCAGAAAGGTGGATTCCAGAAAAAATGAAGTGGTGGCCTCGATGGCCAGCAGGGAACCGAAAATATCCCCCACATACTTGGAGTAGCGGGACCAGTTGGTCCCGAACTGAAACTCCAGGGTAATGCCGGTGACGACCCCGATGGCGAAATTGATGATGAAAATCTTGCCCCAAAACTTCGTCATCCTGAGATATTCCTCATCGCCGGTGCGGACATACTTGGTTTCCATGATGGCCACTAAAATCGACAGGCCCAGGGTCAGGGGCACGAAAATAAAATGAAAAAAGGTGGCGGCGGCGAATTGCAGCCGCGACAACATTAAAACATCCATACGGGCCCTCCTGAAAGAGTGCTGATCTCTTCGAGAGATGAAATAAAGGGATTAATTATCTTACGATAGCAATACCACTTTTTCTACAAAAGGCATATGAAAATATGCAGTTGCTTGAAAAAATTTTCAACCCTGGCATGCTGCTCATAAACATTTAGTTTTTTTCTATGAGTAGTTATAATTATGATTTTTTAAGATCATATCTATTGATTTTTATCGATTAGGATTTATTATTTTCACAGGGAAGCTTTGGCCAGAGCCCTCCAGCCACGGAGCATGGGGAGTATGCCAGGAAACCCTGAAGTCCTTACCTTTCTTTAGCTGAATTTTTGATAGGAAGTGATTTGAATCCGATTGGCAGGCGATGGCCAGGTACGATATGAGAAGCGCTAGGCTTCTCATCCATCAACATCATAAAAATCAGAAAAAGGAGAGAGTGCTATGTCAAAACAAGAAGAATTCGGCGGTAAAGGTGGTTCCGGAGATGTCCGGAGTGAAGAAAATCTGTTCGTCTGTCCCGGGTGTAATGCTGAGCACGCTTTCCCGGGGTACAAACCCGGCGACCCGCTGCAGTGTCCCAAATGCGCCATTCCCATGAAAGCCAAATACGTAAAATAAGTCCTGGGGCTTTCGTGCAGCACTAACTTCACTTCACCGAGGGGGTATGGCGGGATTTTGCAATTCCGGCCATGCCCCCTCTATTATGAGGAATATGGAACTGAGAGACTATTTTGAGAATGTTCAAGGGCACGGCGTCCTGGCCACGGCGGA
>VGSX01000349.1 GCA_016874895.1 Deltaproteobacteria bacterium | reverse complement strand
TGGCATCAGGCTTGGCGTCATAATTACTCCCTATTTTATTATTAAGGTCTTATGCAGAAATATCTTAATTTTTATAGGGTTCTTCCGGGAAGGGCTATAATCTTTCCCCGGAATTTTCAGGGAAATAGCCGGAACTGTCAATCAGGAATTTACCTATTTCCCCAGGAGAGTTACAATGGCGGTGGTTAAATCCTAAGGAGGGAATCAGGTTATGGCCCGCATCCTCATCACCGGGGGGGCCGGATTCATCGGCTCCCACCTGGTGGATTATCTGCTCCGGCAGGGACATGAGATTCTGTGCCTGGACAACTACTTCACTGGCAGCAAAGCCAACCTCGCCCACCTCCGGGATCATCCCCAATTGGAGCTAATCCGCCATGACGTGGTGAACCCCATCATGCTGGAAGTGGACCAGATCTACCACCTGGCCTGCCCCGCCTCCCCGGTGCATTATCAATACAACCCGGTGAAAACCATCAAGACCAACGTCCTGGGCACCTTGAACATGCTGGGGCTGGCCAAACGGGTGAAGGCCCGCATTTTACTGGCTTCCACTTCCGAAATCTACGGCGACCCCCAGATGCACCCTCAGCAGGAGAACTACTGGGGCAACGTCAACTGCCTGGGCCCCCGGAGCTGCTATGACGAAGGCAAACGGGTGGCTGAAACCCTGATGATGGACTACCACCGGCAGAACCGGGTGGACATCCGCATCGCCCGTATCTTCAACACTTATGGACCCCGGATGGCCCTCAATGACGGACGGGTGATCAGCAACTTCATCGTCCAGTCTTTAACTGGCCAGGAAATCACCATTTATGGCCAAGGTCGGCAGACCCGGTCCTTTTGTTTTGTCTCCGACCTGGTGGAGGGTCTGGTCCGGTTAATGAATGCCGATGGCTTGCATGAGCCGGTGAATCTGGGGAATCCCGAGGAATACGCCATCATGGAGATCGCCCAAAAGATCCTGGCCCTTACCGGCAGCCCCTCCAAACTCATTTACCTCCCCCTGCCCCCGGACGACCCGGGCCGCCGCCGGCCGGACATCACCCGGGCCCGGGACCGCCTGGGTTGGCAGCCCCAGATTCCCCTGGAAACCGGTTTGAAAGAAACCATTCCCTATTTTGCCGCAAAACTGCGGGAAAAAAACGAAGCGGCGGCGCGGCCCCTTTCCCAGGGCGGGGTGAAGCAGGCAAAGAGAAAAGCTAAGCAGTCCGGTTAATTACCCAACCCATGCAAATTTGCAGATACCGGGGACATAACAACAAGCGGCCCGGGGCCCATCGTGCCCGGAAAATCTGCCTGGCCTGGGCCCTGACGCTGTGGTGCCTCACCCTCCTGCCCGGCTGCGAGGTCGCTCCCAAAGGGCCGCCCCGGGAAGCCGCGGTGGCCCAGGTGCTGGACGGGGACACTGTGCTCCTGGTGGGAATCGACAAACGGGTCAGGCTCCTGGGCATCGACGCCCCGGAGATGGAAAAGGACGGCCGCCCCGCCCAATTCCTGGCCCACCAGGCCCGGGCGGGACTGGAAAAATTAACCCAGGGGCAAAAACTCCGTCTGGAGTACGACCAACTGCGCTATGACCACTATGACCGCCTCCTGGCCTACCTCTTCCTTCCCAATGGCGCCTTGGTCAACGCCGAAATGGTGCGCCAGGGGCTGGCCCATGTTTATTCCATCCCTCCCAACACCCGGTTCCGGGACGCGCTGCTGGCCGCCCAGCGGGAAGCCCTGGAGGCCCGGCGGGGCATCTGGCAGAAGGCGCTGAAGCAGGATGAACCTTATTACCTGGCCAATCGCAATTCTCTGATTCTCCACCGGCCCAAGTGCCCCCTGGCGGGCAAGATGGCCCCGGCCAACCGGATGCGCCTGGATTCCCTGAAAGCCGCCTACCTGCAAGGCTTCAGCCCCTGCCGGAGCTGCAAGCCGGGGGGGTGAGGGGCAGGTTTCAGGGGTCAGGGGGAAGCGGTTTAGCGGTTTAGCATAAAATCTAACCCGCTGACCCGCTAACCCGCGGTCTGCTCATGCTCCAGCAGCCAGCGCTTGCGGTCCAGGCCGGAGCTGTAGCCGCCCAGGGAGCCGTTGGCCGCGATGACCCGGTGGCAGGGGATGATGATGGGGATAGGGTTGGCGCCCACGGCCTGGCCCACAGCCCGGGCCGCCTTGGGATTGCCCACGCGCTTTGCCAGTTCTTGGTAAGAAATGGTTGTTCCTCGAGGAATCTTCTGGAGTTCCTGCCAGACCCGAATCTGAAAGGGTGTGCCCTTAAGGTCTATAGGGACTTGGGTAAAGTTAGTGAGATCGCCTTCAATAAATCCAATCAGTTCGCCCAGGGTTTCATTGACAAAGGATACGACCCGATCCGGAGGTTCTTGATCACTATTACTGTGGATCAAGCCGGGGATTAAAAGAGGGAAGTCCTCCCCGGAGTCCACCATCTCCAGCCTTGCCAGACCTTCGGAAGTAAAATAAAGGTCAAGATGACCCAACGGGGTGTCGTTGAGCCGGACTATCCAGATTTCAGGTTCTTTAGTCATAATTTCTCTCTCCCTTTGCGGGAATTGCATTTGCTGTCATTCTGAGCGTAGCGAAGAATCTCGTCCTTTCAGGTAGCTGAGATCCTTCGCTTCGCTCAGGATGACAAAAAAGGGCAGTGCATCTTACGCCTGTTAGTCCCGGTGGCGCGCCAAAACCGCAAACCACATGTTTTCATCCAGGGTCTTGATGAGTTTAAGGGGCGAGTTTTGCATTTTCGCCAAAAACTGGTCCAGCTGGGTCCCCTGCAGGCCGGAGAAGATAAACCATTTGCGGTGGAAAAATTCCGGGATATCCAAAAGGTCCAGCAGCACGTCCAGGTGGATATTGGCCAGAGCTAGCTCCCCGGGGATCTGGGCGAAGTCCCGGGCATCCCCCTGGATGAGCAGGACTCCACCTTCCCGGCGGTTATGGCGGACGTTGCGGGCTGCCACCCGCACCGCCAGCTCGTTGTATTCCACCGCCACCACCCGCTTAGCTCCCAGGGCCAGGGCCGCCAGGGCCAGGATGCCGGTTCCGGTGCCCAGGTCCAGCACCTGGGAGGGGGTCTCTTGCTCATAAATTTCCCTTAAAAGCTGCAAACATAGCCGGGAAGTGGGGTGATAGCCGGAGCCGAAGGCCAGGCCCGGTTCCAGGTTGAGCACAATCTCGCCGGGGCCGGGCCGGGGGTCCTCCCAGACGGGGCAGAGGTGGAAACCCACCACGCTGGTGGGCTTGAGGGCCTGGCCCGCTTCCCAGTCGGCGTAATTGAGCACGGTTTCCGAAGAATAACGCGCAGCGCCTTCCCGGTCCAGCCAAGCCTTCACTTGTACTTCCCGGGGACGGCTGAAGAACAGGTAGGAAAATTCCCCTTCCCGCCAGCAGCCCAGGAAGTCGTCGCCGGCCAGGGCCGAGGGCGGGTTGACCTTGCCTTGGATTTCGTACACAAAGATTTTTCCCGGCGGTGGCATTTGATTTATTAGTTATAGATTACAAGAACTTGAGGCATTTATACTCAACGACTTAATTAATTGAACAT
>VGSX01000348.1 GCA_016874895.1 Deltaproteobacteria bacterium | reverse complement strand
ACATGAGAGCGTCGAGATCCGGTCGTCGGAAGATGTGGTGAAAGTGCGCCAGCAGGCCAGGACGCTCGCAGTGGCAGGCGGTTTCAGCCTGGTGGATCAGACCAAGATCGTCACCGCCGCCAGTGAGCTGGCCCGGAACGTCTCGGTTTACGGCGGCAGCGGCACCGCCACCCTGAGCCTCGTCAGCGAGAATACACGCACGGGCCTGAGACTCGTGTTTGAAGACCAGGGTCCCGGCATCCCGGACATCGAGGTGGCCTTAAAAGACGGCTACTCCACCGGCTCCGGACTGGGCCTCGGTCTGAGCGGAGCCCGCCGGCTGATGAACGATTTCGAGATCACCTCGGCCCCCGGCAAAGGTACGAAAGTCTCCGTCACGAGGTGGAAATGAAGGATCTGTTGAAAATCCCGGTGGAAGAGATCAGCCGGGCCGGCGAGGCCCGCCGGCTCACGGTTCCCCTGTGCCGGTTCATGAACTTCTCCGAAGTGGACGTCGGCCGGGTCGCCATCATCGTCACCGAAGCCGCCACCAACCTGGCCAGGCATGCCACCGGCGGCGAGCTGCTCATCCGGTCCCTGGAGTGCGGCGGGGTCAGGGGCCTTGAAATCCTTGCCATCGATCGCGGCCCGGGCATGGCCAACCCCGGGCGGTGCCAGCAGGACGGGTTCTCCATGGCCGGCAGCCCGGGCACCGGCCTGGGGGCGATTGTGCGCACCTCCGCCGAGTTCGATATCTATTCCGAGCCGGGCCGGGGCACCGTAATGATGAGCCGCTACTGGGCCGCCCGGCTTCCCCGGGACCTGCCGGCCCGGCCCCTGGAAATCGGGGTCGTCTGCCTTCCCATGGCCGACGCAGATCCCTGCGGCGACGGCTGGGCCGTAGAGCAGGAGAGGCGGCGCAGCCTCCTGCTGGTGTGCGACGGCCTGGGCCACGGCCTTCAGGCGGCCGAGGCTTCCCGGGAGGCCGAACGGCTTTTCAGAAGCCACCGGGCGAGGCCCGTGCCGGAGATCGTCGAGGTCCTGCATGCCGGCCTGCGGAGCACCCGGGGGGCGGCCCTCGCGGTCCTGGAGGTGGACCATGTCCAGGCGGTCGCCCGCTTTTGCGGCATCGGCAATATTGCGGCCCGCCTCATCACCTCAAGCGGGGAGAGGAATCTTATCTCCCACAACGGCATTGCCGGCCATGAGGCCCGCAAGATCCAGGAGTTCACCTACCCGTGGGACGACTCCGGCCTTCTCGTGATGCACTCGGACGGCCTCGCCACCAAGTGGCGCCTGGCCGACTATCCCGGGCTCGGCCTGCGGCATCCCTCGGTCATCGCCGGCGTGCTCCACCGGGACTTCCAACGGGGCCGGGACGACAGCACCGTGGTGGTGGCGAAAAGCAGGGGTTAGGGGTAAGAGGTTAGGGGTTAGGGTTAAGGGTCAATGCTGTTGCATTAAGGAGTTCCACCCCTTTTGTCATCCTGAGCCGCCCCCGGCGGCGAAGGATCTAGGCTGTCATGCTGATCTAGATTCTTCGCTTCGCTCAGAATGACAGAAAGAAAAATCCCTGCTTAATGCAACGGCATTGAGGGTTAGGGTGTAGGGGATAATCAGGAGCTATCGGGATTTGGAAGTGTGCCGAAAGGCCATGGACCTGGTGATTGAGTGCTATCAGTTGGCAGCGATGTTTCCAAAGATGGAAACCTATGGGCTTACAGGTCAGCTGCAGCGTGCATCCGTATCCATCCCCGCCAATATTGCGGAGGGGCATCAGCGTCAGCATAGCAGGGAGTTTTTCCAGCACCTGTGGATCGCTTCAGGATCCCTTGCAGAGCTGGAAATCCATCTCCAGATCGCAGCCAGGTTGGACTATATCGGTGAAAAACAGCTTGAAGATATTCTGGATAAGACCGCAGAAGTGGGCCGGATGTTGAAAGGATTGCGCAAGTCGATGGGCAGGAGGAGCGAACAATGATCTCCACCCCCAACCCCCTGGCCCCCGGCCCCTAACCCCTGCTTTTGGAGGCGCCATGACGCTTCGGATTCTTAAATTGGAAATCCGCTACGAACACGACATCGTGCTGGCCCGGCAGCGGGCCCGCAGCATCGCCGGTCTTTTGGGTTTTGACCGCAACGAGCAGACGCGCCTGAGCACGGCGGTATCGGAGATCGCCCGCAACGCCTACCTCTACGCCAAGGGCGGCGAGATCGAATTTCTCGTCGCAGAGCGGGACCGGCCCCAGCTTCTCCTCGCCCGGGTCAAGGACCGGGGGCCGGGCATTGAGGATCTCGCCGCGGTCCTCGAAGGACGCTACCGCTCGCAGACCGGCATGGGGCTCGGCATCTCGGGCGCCAGGCGACTGATGGACTATTTTCACATCGAAACCGCGGCGGGCCGGGGCACCACCGTGCTCCTGGGAAAGAAGATGCCGCAGAAAGCGCCTGTCGTCACGGCTCAGACCGTGCCCGCCATCGCGGACCGGCTCCTGCAGCAGACCCCCCAGAATCCCTTCGAAGAGATCCAGCAGCAGAACCAGGAGCTTCTCCGCACCATGAAGGAGCTCGAAGAGCGGCAGAAGGAACTGGAGGCCTTGAACCGGGAACTGGATGACACCAACCGGGGCATCGTGGCCCTTTATGCCGAGCTGGATGAAAAGGCCTCCTCCCTGAACCGGGCCGATGAGCTCAAGGCCCGCTTTTTGTGGAATATGAGCCACGAGTTCAGGACCCCGCTCAACTCGATCCTGGCCCTCTCGCGTCTGCTCCTTGACCGGGTGGATGGCGAACTGAACGAAGAGCAGGAAAAGCAGGCCGTCTTCATCAATAAGGCGGCCCAGGACCTCTACTCCCTGGTCAACGATCTGCTGGATATCGCCAAAATTGAGGCCGGCAAGACGGAGGTCCAGGCGGCCGAATTCGAAGTGCAGAATCTTTTCGGGGCGCTGCGGGGTATGTTCAAGCCCATGCTGGTGACCCCCTCGGTGAACCTGGTCTTCGAAGCCCCGGAAGGCCTGCCGGCCCTGTGCACCGATGAGGGCAAGGTGGCGCAGATTCTGAGAAACTTCATCTCCAATGCCATCAGGTTCACAGAAAAAGGGGAAATCCGGGTCTCGGCCCGGCCGGCTGAAGGGGGCAGGAGCGTGCTCTTTTCCGTGTCCGACACCGGCATCGGCATTGCCGCCGAACATCTGGAGCGCATCTTCGAAGAATATGTCCAGGTGGATTCGCTGCTCCAGAATAAGACTAAAGGAACCGGCCTGGGGCTTTCCCTGACCAGGAAACTGGCCGAGCTGCTGGGTGGGCGGGTGCAGGTGGAGAGCGCGCCGGGAGTCGGATCGACCTTTGCGGCCGTCATCCCCGCAGTCTACGGGGAGGCCCAGGCCGGTGAGCCGATGGAACCGGCCCCTGCCGATATCACCCGCCGGCCCGTGCTGGTCATCGAGGATGATGAGACCATGGTGGTGATCTATGAAAAATATCTCAACGGCTCGGGATTTCAGGTGCTTTCAGTTAGCACCCTGCAACAGGCCCGGGACCTGATCAAAAGATCGCCCCCGGTCGCTGTGATCCT
>VGSX01000347.1 GCA_016874895.1 Deltaproteobacteria bacterium | reverse complement strand
TACCGGCAGGAACTGTTCAACCACCCAGATATTCGTCAGGAGGTGGGAGGTCAGGCATTCCGTGGTCAGACTGGAGAGACCCTCCGCCAGGGCGGCGTAGAGGATTATCTGATCGGCCAGGTGGCGGTCCACCGCGGCCTGGGTCGCCAAAAAGGTTTTCATCTCCTGCGCGGCCTCTGCGGCCACCTGCTCCGCAGGTTTTCCCCGGGCGCCTAGGGCCGAAAAGCCGGCATGGGGCCCCCAGAGGAAGGCGAAGCTGCCTTTTCCCCGGCCGGCCGCAAACTCCTCTTGAATAGGCAAACTCTGCTCCGCATGGCGGCGCAACGACTGGCTCTGGCGCCTCACCACGTGGGGAGGAAGATTGGCCGCGGCCGACAACCCCTGAAAATGCGGCAATTCAGGGGACTGGGTCCAGGTCACGGCTTTTAGGCGCGGGGCCGGCTGCAGGCGCAGGTGAATCTCGCCGCCGCCCTGGGGATAGAAGCCCCACCGGGTGATGTCCAGGCCGGCCACCGTTCCCATTTCCCGGAGTGCGGGGAGGAAAACCGCGCTGAGATAGTGGGCCGGGGGGCTCCAGGGCACATGCGTCCCGCCCCTGATGATCAGGCTGGAAGGAGACTCGGCCCGGTTGAGCACCGGCAGGAGGGTCTGGGCAATGAGGCTCACCGAGCCGGCGCTGCTTTGGGTGGCGGCCACGTCAAAGGTGTAGCTGCCAGGGAAGATTCCCCGGGGTGCGAAGGTGAGGGCGGTGGCGCCGATATCGGCGCCCGTGAGGGAGGCGCAGGTAATCCGGGCCAGGGCCTGCACCGCGGTGAGATGCTGCGGCCGCAGCCCGGGTCTGTCCCGGCCGGCCCGGATATTTTCCAGCCGGACGGTTTTACCGGTGAGGGCGGCCAGAGCCAGGGCAGTTCGCAGAATCTGACCGCCCCCTTCGCCGTAGGACCCGTCCAGGACGAGCATCAGAACGATTATTCATCCAGGATGAAAATGACTTCCATGCGCACCCGGTAGGTGTCGATCTTGTCGTCCTTCACCGACACCCTCTGTTCCACGATCCTCAGGCCGGTGATGCCCCGCAGCGTTTTTGTCGCCCGGGCAAACCCCACATTGATGGCTTCTCTAAAGCCCACGGGAGATTCGGCAATGATCTCCGTTACCCGGGCCACTTGCTCTTTACCCATGTCTTTCCCTCCCTTCTGAATTATTCCGAACCCTGAGAAATCCTTAGGGTTAAGAATGTAAAGTTATGATATAATTATTATGAAATTTTTGCAAGCCTGATGCCTGGCGCGTATGCGATCGCGATCCCTTAAGAAACCGGGATATTCCTCCTTATGCCGATAATAAAAGCAGTTATCTACGATTTCGATGGGGTCATCGTTGATTCCCGGGAGGCCAACAGGGTCTACTACAACCGGATATTAGCCCATTTCGGGCTGCCTCCCCTCATTCCGGATCAGATGGAGACCGTTCAGACCCGAACTTCCAGAGAGGTCATTGCCCAGCTCCTGGCTGCCCCCCACCTGGTCCAGGCCGCCCAGGAATTGGAAAAACGCCTGAGTAACGATGACATCATCCCCCTGATCAGGCTGGAGCCGTACGTCAGAGAGACCCTGTCGGCCCTTAAAAAACGTTACCGTACCGCCATCGCCACCAACCGGGGCAAAAGCCTCCCCCTGGTGCTGCAGCATCACAGCCTGGCGGGGTATTTCGAACTGATCGTCAGCAGTGCCCAGGTGCAGCACCCCAAACCTCATCCGGAATACCTGGAACGTATCCTGCAGGCCTTCTCCCTGACCCCGGCGCAGGCCGTTTATATCGGCGATGCCGAGCTGGACGCGCAGTTGGCCGCTGCTGCGGGGGTGCCTTTCCTGGCCTATAAAAACCCGGACCTGCAAGCCTGGGCCCATCTGGCCGACCATCGGGATATCTGGCGGGTGTTGGATTTTTAGCCGACAGTTCGAAAAATCGCAGTTTGATGGAAAAAAAGCAGGATCCCAAAATCCGGCTCATGATATATTCTACAATAATGAGTATACAAATCCGCGCAGCCCTTGAAACCGATACGCCAGCCATTTTGGATGTTGTCCTGTCTGCTTTCGGCAACGAGCAAGGACAAGAAATCGCAGATCTTATAATCGACTTATTGAATGATCGCAGTGCACAGCCTGTGATATCGCTTGTTGCCACTACCAATAATCGTGTTGTTGGCCATGTCCTGTTTACGAGCACGCGGCTCAAGCAATCTCAACAGATTTTTTCTTCGGCCATTCTGGCTCCGCTATCGGTGCATTCAGACTACCAACATCAAGGAATTGGTGGGAAACTAATCCAGGGCGGGCTTAACCTGTTGCAGGCAATGGGCGTCGGCTTGGTTTTTGTCCTCGGTCATCCTGGCTATTACCCCAAGTATGGTTTTGTCGCGGCCGGAACACGCGGGTTCGAGGCCCCCTATCCGATTCCGCCGGAGCATGCTGACGCCTGGATGGTTCAAGATCTTAAACCGGGGATAATTGGAAGTGTTCTGGGTAAGGTGGAATGCGCTGACACGCTCAATGATCCCAAACATTGGCAAGAATGACCCGGGACAGATAGAAATCATCTTAAACGATAAGCCTGTTTCGTTTAATAGGACATGACCTTATTTAATGATCGTTAAATAGAGGGATGCGCACTCATGAAGCGGGGTATGACCGGACGATACGAAACTACCAGTACAGGTGGCGAACAGGTGCGCGCCTTTGTGCCGCAGCCATTGCCCCCCGACCCACCCCTGAATCTGCCGCCGCGACGCCAGAAACTGATTGAACGCGCCACTCTGGCCCTGGGGCGACTGGACAGCATCACCCTGCTCCTGCCCGATCCCGATCTCTTTCTCTATGCCTACGTGCGCCGGGAGGCGGTGCTCTCTTCACAAATCGAGGGAACCCAATCTTCCCTGGCGGATTTGCTGCTTTTTGAACTGGAAGAGGCACCGGGGGTGCCCTTCGACGATGTCGTGGAGGTCTCCAACTATGTCGCCGCCCTCAATCATGGCCTGGCCAGACTGCGAGAGGATTTTCCCCTGTCCAATCGTCTGATCCGGGAGATGCACGCCATCTTGCTCTCCCAGGGCCGCGGCAGTGAGAAAGCGCCCGGGGAATTCCGGCGCTCGCAAAATCGGCTCGGCGGCACCCGCCCCGGCAACGCGCCATTCGTTCCGCCGCCACCTCACCAAGTGGAAGATTGCATGGCGGCCCTGGTGCACCTCGGCATCGGCCGGGAACTGACGGGCCAGCGCCGCAACCGCGTCTTTGCCTACGACCATTATCTGGCCATCCTCCAGGAGGGCACGGAACCGCTATGAGCCGGGGGATATGGGGGGACATTGGGGATGGGGGGTGAGGGATGGACCAAATTTAGATCGGGGAATCTCTGTTCTGAATAGTTCACCATGTAGGGCGGGAAAGCGAAGCGCATCCCGCCTTCGAACAACCTTTTCATGCTTTACGGGTGGGCCCCCGGCCCATGAGGAACTGTCCTAAAATTGGAAGTGGTGCGACACCTCGCGATGGTTCC
>VGSX01000346.1 GCA_016874895.1 Deltaproteobacteria bacterium | reverse complement strand
AATATTGGCCAGAGACTGCATTTCGCACTGCACGTCCACCACCATGGCGTCCACCGCGCCGGTGATCATGGCCAGTTCCTGCTGCAGATAGTTGCCGGCAATGGGGATGCCGTGACGCATGAGAATCTCGTTGGCGGAACAGCACATCCCGGCCATCTGGATGCCCTTGGCGCCCTTGTTCTGGGCATACTGGATCATCTCCGGTTCCTGGGTGGCCACATAGATCATCTCCGGCAGCAGGGGTTCATGGCCGTGGATGATAATGTTGACGTGGTCTTCCTTCAGGACGCCCAGGTTGATCTCCCCGGACACCGGCACCGGCATACCGAAGAGGATGTCCTGGAGATCGGTGGAGATCATGGAGCCGCCCCAGCCGTCGGACAGGGCCGTGCGGGTGCATTGCTTGATGATGTTCTTGTATTCCTGGTCCACGCCCATATGGGTGCGATGCATCAGCTCCACGATTTCGATATCGCAGCCTCTCGGCACCACGCCCTCGGCCCGCCAGATCTCCTGGCGCTTCTTGGGGGCCCGCTTGACGTACTGCAGCTCGCCGGCCTGCTGGCCGAACATCTTCAAGACCTTGTCCGCCATTTCCTGGGCAATGGCTTCCACGCTCCGGGCCTTCTTGTCGTCGCCTTCACCCTCGGTGATGGCCACGTCCCAGTCCTTGGCGATCTTCTTCAGCTTGGCCACGTCCTTGATCTGATAGCCCTGGGCCCGGCCATGGGCCACTTCCTTGAACAGCAGGGCCACGCCCCGGGAATGGTCGTTGTGGGAAGCGGAACCACACGCCACCATGCGGGCAAAGTTACGGGCCACGATGGTCTCGGCCGTGGCGCCGCACAGACCCATCCGACTCTTGACATCCTCACCAGCTTTTTTGGGCTTGGGCACCCGGCAGGGACCCTGGGAGCAGATGCGGCAACAGGCGCCCTCTTCCCCGATGGGGCAGGGTTTCATCTTCTCAGCCCGGTCCCAGATGGTTTCAATGCCAGCTTCCTGGGCCTTCTGTAACAATTCTACGGTTACCGGATCAATCGATACCGCTTTCGGATCCAGTTTCTTCTCTTTCTTCTCCTCGGCCATGTTGCTTCCTCCTCGAAGGGGTAATAATGGTAATAAAATATTGTTTCCGTTGTCCTGATATCCACCCTCCCAGGGAAGGGGATCAGGGGTCTCTAATATCTCAACCTCTTGAGTTAGAGGTAAAAAGACTCTTAAACCTAAACCAACTCTCTTCTATACATGAGTATAGCCAAATAAAATTATATGTCAAATATTTTGTTTAGAACAGAGACGAGCATGATCATTGCTGAAGGGGGATCAGGATGAATTTGCTATAATTTTAGATTCGTTGCCTTCTTAATTCAACAGCATTGATGGTTAGGGTGAGGGGGGAAGGTATGTTTTCTATCTCTCCTGGGGATAATATGACTGATCCTGAATTATTCGATGAGATGACTTAATCCCTTGTTTTTGTTGAAATCCGAGCGCTGAATGCCACCATTGACAGTAATTATGAGCTATGTTAATTTTAATTTTTAATTTTATTCATACTTAACGAGACGCCTGCGTAAAGGGTGAGGAGGTCGGCATGGGGGCGAAGGAAGAAAAATTTATTCTCTGGTTTGATGAAATCGGCATGGCTGATGCCCATCTGGTGGGGGCCAAAAACGCCTCCCTGGGAGAGATGATCCGCAACCTGGCCGCCAAGAGCATCCTGGTTCCCAACGGATTCGCCATCACCGCGGCGGCCTACCGCTATTTTTTGAAAACCGCCGGCATCGAAAAGAGTATCCGGAACATTCTGGACGGCCTGAATACCAGCGACATGACCGATCTGATCCGTCGGGGCAAACGGGTTCGAGATATCATTATGGATGCCCCCCTGCCGTCAGCCCTGGTGGCGGAGATAGGCAAGGCCTACGAAGAGCTGGAAGATCTCTACGGTCTGTCCGGCATAGATGTAGACGTAGCGGTGCGCTCCTCGGCCACGGCCCAGGAATTGCCCGAAGCGTCCTTCGGGGGCCAGCAGGAGACCTTTCTCAACATCCGGGGCAAAATATCCCTCATCCAGGCGGTAAAGCGCTGTTTCGCCTCCCTCTTCACCAATCGCGCCATCAGCTACCGGCACGACAAGGGTTTCAATCAATTTGCGGTGGCCTTGTCCGTGGGCGTGCAGAAAATGGTGCGTTCCGATTCCGCCTGCTCCGGCATCCTGTATACCGTGGACGCCAAATCCGGTTTTAAGGACATTATCGACATCACCGGCTCGTATGGTCTGGGGGAAAGCATTATCCAGGGACAGGTGATCCCGGACGAGTATCATGTGTTCAAGCCGATTCTCAAAATGGACAAATACCCCATTGTTGGTAAAAAGATGGGCGACCACAGAATTAAAATGGTCTATACCGATGATGAAACCCGGCCGGTTCGGACCATCGCCACCTCAGAAGACGAGCAGCGCCGCTATGTCCTGACCGACGCGGAAATCATCACCCTGGCCCGCTGGGCCTGCATCATCGAGGATCATTACACCGACACCACCGGGGTTTTTCGGCCCATGGCGGTGGAATGGGCCAAAGACGGTGATGGCCGGGAGGTGGGCACCGGCCAGCTCTACATCCTCCAGGCCCAACCCGAAACGGTGCATGCCCTGAGGGATTTCAGCGTCATCGAGAATTATCATCTCCAGGAACGGAGCCGGGTCATTGTACAGGGGCCGGCAGTGGGGGCCAAAATCGGCCAGGGGCCGGCCCGCATCATCGAGAGTTCTGCCTCCCTGGCCCAGTTCCAGCCGGGGGAGGTCCTGGTCACCGATATGACCGACCCGGACTGGGAACCCATTATGCGAGGCGCGGCCGCCATTGTCACCAACCGGGGCGGCCGCACCTGCCACGCGGCCATCGTCTCCCGAGAACTGGGTATTCCCTGTGTCATCGGCACGGAAAAAGGGACCAGCCTCATCCAATCCGGCCAGGAGATCACCGTCTGCTGCGCCGAGGGCGAGCTGGGCAAAATCTATGAAGGGAAGCTCACATTTGACGTGGAGCGGGTTGACCTCAAGGCCCTGCCCCCCATCCGCACCAAGATCATGATGAATGTGGGCATACCCGAGAATGCCTTCCTGGATTGCCAGATTCCCAACAGCGGCGTGGGCCTGGCCCGGCAGGAATTCATCATCAACTCCCACATCGGGATTCATCCTCTGGCCCTGGTGCACTACGAAGACCTCCAGGAAATGGCCGCCACCGATCCTCGGGTGGCCGCGGCCCTGAACCGCATCGACGAACTGACCCACCTTTACGACAACAAAAAAGAGTACTTTGTGGATCGCCTGTCTCAGGGCATTGCCCGTATTGCGGCGGCTTTTTATCCCAAAGACGTCATCGTCCGGCTGTCGGATTTTAAATCCAACGAGTATGCCAACCTCGTCGGCGGCGCCCTGTTCGAACCCGCAGAGTCCAACCCCATGCTGGGTTGGCGGGGTGCTTCCCGGTATTACGATCCGAAATTCCAGCCGGCCTTTGCCCTGGAATGCCTGGCCCTCCGCCGGGTCCGGA
>VGSX01000345.1 GCA_016874895.1 Deltaproteobacteria bacterium | reverse complement strand
CACCCGGCGTCGGAACGGCGTCCATACTCCCTATGAACTGGTCTGGACCCGCAAGGACGGCAGTGAACTCCATACCATCATCTCGCCGAGACCGATGTTCGACCGCCACGGCAATTTCACGGGCAGTTTTGCAGTTATCACCGATATCAGCGCCCGCCGGGAGGCCGAAGCCGCCAGCCAGCGCCGGGAACAGTATTTCCGCCTGCTCACCGAGAATGTCTCCGATGTCATCGGCCTGTTAAACTCCGAAGGGCTCATCCGGTACCTTAATCCCACCGTCGCCGATCTTTTGGGGTACGCCCCGGCAGAACTCATGGGCAAAAGTGTTTTTGAGCTGGTGCATCCCCGGGAGGGCGAACTCCTCCGCAAGCTTTTCCACCACCTGGCGGAGCAGACCGGGGAGGTTTTTACCACCACAGCCCAGGTGCAGCACCGGGACGGCTCCTGGCGGGTCTGGGAAATTAAAGGGAAGAATCTGCTGCACGACCCGGTGGTCTCCGGCATTGTCATCAACGCCCAGGATATTACCGAACGCACCCGGTTGGAAGCCGCTCTCAAGCTATCGGCCAGGCGCCTGCGGGCCCTGGCGGCCCATATCTTTGCGGCCCAGGAAACCGAACGCCGCCGTCTCTCCCTGGAACTGCACGATGAACTGGGGCAATCCCTCACCGCCTTGAAATTACAGCTTCGAGCCATCGTCAACAAGCTGAGGAAAGACCAATCCCGGCTTAAGCAGGAATGTAATGCCATGCTGGCCTATATCAATGAGGTAGTGGAAGACGTGCGGCGCCTGGCTCACGATCTCAGCCCTTCTCTCCTGGACAATGTCGGTCTGGCTGCGGCCCTGCGGCATCTCCTGGACGGGTTTCGCCAGTTCTACCAGATCAGGGAAAATCTCCAGGAACTCGATGACATCGACGCCTTCCTGCCCCCCCAGTCGCAGATTCACCTGTACCGCATTTTTCAAGAGATTTTCACCAATATTGAAAAGCATGCCCAGGCCACGGAAGTTACCATAGAGGTCTCCCGCCGGCTTAACCGTCTGACCTTTGCGGTTACCGACAACGGCACGGGGTTCGATGAACAGGCGGCCCTGGAAAAATCCTACGAAAACCCGGGGCTGGGCTTATCGGCCATCAACGAAAGGGTGAGGATGTTAGGGGGCTCCCTGGAGTTGTTCGGACGCCCCGAGCTCGGCGCCCGGATAGTTTTTACGGTTCCCCTGCATAACTAAGATCATTTAATCTGAAAGGATACCACATGAAACCTTACACCTTAATCATTGCCGACGACCATGTCATGTTCCGCCAAGGATTGAAAAAAATCATCGACGCCAATCCCACCTATAAGATTATCGGGGAGGCCAGCACCGGCGTCGAACTCTTGAATCTTCTCAAAGAGACCACCCCGGACCTGATCCTCCTGGATATCTCCATGCCGCAACTGCAGGGCCTGGAGGCCGCCAAGGAAATTAAAAAGCGGCACCCCAAGGTCAAGGTGCTTATTTTAACCATGCATAAAAGTAACGAGTATCTCAATTATGCCCTCAGCATCGGGGCCGACGGCTATCTTTTGAAGGAAGACGCCGATTCCGAGCTCTTTTCCGCCATTGATACGGTGCGCCAGCAGGGTATCTATATTTCCCCCCTCCTCTCCCCCCAGCTGAAAGATCTGCTCCTGCGCAAGTATCGGGAAGAACGCACCCAGATGCCGGAGGACCCCCTGACCCGGCGGGAAAAGGAAATTCTGCGGCATATCGCCGAAGGCAAATCCAGCAAGGAAATCGGGGCCATGCTGCAGATCAGCTCCCGCACCGTGGAACACCACCGGGCCAATATGATGCGCAAACTGGGATGCCGCAAAATCGCCGAACTGGTGCGCTACGCCATCCAGAAAGGCTATACCTCCGAACAGGTGTTCCCCATGATAACTTAATAAGCCGGGGACGGAATAACTCTTTATCCCTTTCCTCAGGGCCTGACGGCACAGGGCGCTCATCCCTGACAGGCTGAATTACGGGCCGCAAGGGTAATGTTAGGCATGGAGGAGTGGTGTCTCCGGCTACGGGTGCGGCCTGGGACGCAGGATAGTGAATTTAAAAAAAAGAATATAAAAAGCATTAAAATGTGTTATATTACCTATTAAATTAGGAAGTTATTACGATTGTAAATTTTTTAAAAAAGGTTTACTGATTATATTATACACAATAATAGTGTCTAGTCGTATAAAGGCAGAAGCGAACGGATTTTTTATCCCCCCGCACCTTGTCCTTATAAATTTAGTAGAGTAAAGAGGAAGTTGGAATGGCCCACCTCCATAAGAAGGTCAAAAAGGATCATACGTACTATTATATCCGGGAATCTCAACGCATTAAAGGCAGACCGACGATAGTCAACCAGGTTTATCTTGGCACCGCCGACAAAGTGCAGTCCCTCCTGGAATCACCGGAAGGAAGTCCCCCGGAAGGTTTTTCCCCCAAGGAATACGGCTCGGTCTTTCTGATCAACGAATTGGACCAGGACATTGATCTGGCCGGCATGATTGACGAGCTGCTTCCCCCAGGCAAGAAAATCCGGGGGCCATCACTGGGCGAGATCATCTTCTATGCTGCCTTGAACCGGGCCATCGCCCCCACCAGCAAAAGAAAGCTGGCAGCCTGGTATGAGCAGACCGACATCCAACGGATCCGCCCGGTCCGCCTGATTTCCCTGAGTTCCCAGAACTTTTGGAACCATTGGGATCGCGTCCGCACCCCGGAGTTGGAAAAAATTAAGAGCCGGTTTTTTAAAAAGGTCATCTCGCTCATACCTGCGGCAGACAACGCCCATCTCCTCCTCGAGGCCGGCCTGCTTTTCCCCGGGGCCAGCCAGAATTCCGGCAATTATCGCAGCGCCGCCGGCTACGCCCGGTTCAACAAGGCATCCCGGCGCCAGGTGAAGGTGGCCCTGCTGACTAACCGCAGCGGTATCCCGATATATTATCAGGCCTATGACGACGATGAACCGGTGGCCAAATACTTCGACCAGATCGTGGATAACCTGCAAGCCAAAGTCTCCGCCCTGGGGGGGACATACCAGGACCTCACCATTCTCCTTGGCATCGGGATAAATTCCCTGCCCATCAGGGAAAAAATCGCCAGCAAACCCGGCCTTCACTTTGTGGCCGCCCTGCCCCCGGACGCGTTGCCGAAACTGCAAATGGTCCCCCTCAGTCGTTATCAGGTTCTTTCCTGTCAACACAATCGCCGTTTGCAGGCTGCCAACGAAGCACACCAGAGCATTCTCTACCACGACCCTGTCTCCTCTGGACCGGAAAAGTCCTTTATCCTCTTCGACCCCGCCCTGTTCAAGAAGATGCGCCGGGAACTGAGGGAAAAAATCCAGAAACTCCGGCAGGATTTAATCATCTGGCAGCGGGAGTTGCGCCACCAGGCCATCGGTTTTTTCTCCGGAGAGATTCAAGATCGGTTCGCCCTGCGCTGTAAAGATCTGCTCCTGGAACCCGAGGTGCTGGCCCTGACCTTTGGCCGGGAAAACGGCAAATCCTTCGTCCAAGCGCGTCTTAACCGG
>VGSX01000344.1 GCA_016874895.1 Deltaproteobacteria bacterium | reverse complement strand
TCGACGACGGACCCCAGACCTGGGCCGAATCCCTGGAAATGGCCCGTTTGGCCGTCCGGGACGGCATCCACACCCTGGTGGCCACCCCCATCTCTTTTGTAATCGCACCGTCAATGTAGCGGACGGTTTTCTTGATCCCCTGATTTACCAGGGGTGGGATAAACAATGCCGTTGAGGAGGCGGACCACGGCCAGGTCGGGATAGTAATCGATGATATTCAAACCGGCGTAGGCCTGGTCCAGATGGAAAATGTACTGCAGATGCAAGCCCATGGCCTGGCTCAGAATCACCCGGTTGATACCGGCATGGGCCACCACCAGGAACGCCTGGCCGGCATGACACTGGAGCAGTTCCGCCAACTTGGGCATTACCCGGTCATGGAGGTCCTGGAGGCTCTCCCCTCCCGGTATGCGAAAATTGGCCAGATCATTGAAGCGCTGCTGTAATTCCTCCGGGTAGCGTTCCATTATTTCCCGAAAACTCAATCCTTCCCACACACCGAAGTTGATTTCCCGAAACGCCGGGATCTCGGCCACAGTCAGGGACCGACCCTGGGCGATGATGTCCGCACCTTGCCGGGTGCGGGTCAGGTCCGAGGAGTAGATGCCGGTGAGGGGTGTCTGACGGAGGTGCGCCGCCAAGGCCTCGCATTGCCGGAGGCCGGCGGCGCTGAGGGCCACGTCATTGTGACCGTTGTAGATATCGGTATGGCCGTCCGCCACCTGCCCGTGCCGCACCAGATACAGGCGGGTGGCGGTGAGCAACCCCTTGGCCGCCAGAGCTCGAAGGCGCATCAGTCCTGCCGCAGATCGACGTTATTGGGCACGATCACCACCCCGCCCTCGCTGATGGGGAAGCGCCGGGCGTCGGCCTCGCGGTCGAAGCCGATGGTGAAGCCGGGGGGCACCTTGACGCCTTCCTCGATGATGGCCCGGCGCACCCGGGATCGGGGCCCCAGGTGGACGTCATCGAAGATAATGGAGTCGGTCACCTCGGCATAGTAGTCCACCCGGACATTGGGGGACAGGATGCACCGCTGGACGGTGGCGCCGCTGATGATGCAGCCGTTGGCGATGAGGGAGTCCTCCACCTCGGCGGACCGGATATGGCCCGGGTCCCCCCCAAAAATGGTCTTGGCCGGCGGGCACTGGCGCATATAGGTGCGAATCGGCCATTTGGGATCGTAGAGATTGAACACCGGCTCGATGGCCACCAGGTCCATGTTCGCCTCGTAGTAGGCATCGATGCGGCCAATATCCCGCCAGTAGTGCACTTCCTTGTGGTTTTCGTCCCGGAAACTGTAGGAGTAGACCCGCATGGCCCGCTGCACCATGGAGGGAATAATGTTTTTGCCGAAATCGTGGTCGCTGTCGGCCTGCCGGGCGTCGCGGATCACTTCCTGGACCAGCACTTCCGTATTAAAGATATAGATGCCCATGTTGGCCAGAGAATAATCCGGGTTTCCGGGGATGCCGGGGGGATCCTTTGGTTTTTCCAAAAAATTTATTATCTTATGATTTCTGTCAACATGCAGGATGCCGAAACCGGTGGACTCCAGCCGGGGAAACTCCACGCAGGCCGCGGTCATGTCCGCCTGCTTGTCCATGTGATACTGCAGCATGGCCATGTAGTCCATCTTATAGACGTGATCGCCGGAGAGAATCAGGACATGATCCGGCCTTTCGTTCTGGAGGATGCTGATATTCTGATAGATGGAATCGGCCGTGCCCCGGTACCAGCGGTTCACGGTCACCTGCTGGGGCGGGATGCTGTAGATGTATTCCCCCATCTCGGGATTCACCACTTCCCAGGCCATGCGCAGGTGATGATCCAGGGAAAAACTGCCGTACTGGGTGAGGACGTAAATCTGTCGGATGCCCGAGTTAATGCAGTTGGACAGGGTGAAATCGATAATCTTATAAATGCCGCCGAAGGTAACGGCCGGCTTGGCCTTGTCCCTGGTCAGGGGAAAAAGCCGTTCTCCCCGTCCTCCAGCCATGATCAAGGTGGTCAGCTTGCGTGATTTTGCCATGGTCACCGTGACTCCTATTCCCCTCACTTTGACCCTCTCCCCGCCGGCGGGGCAAGGGGAATGAGGTGGGCTTTTTTGTCAGCCTGCCGGAGATATCTGCCGACATCCCATCAGGGAATCAGTTCACGAATTTTCGCTTTCAATTCGGTCAGATCGAATGATTTGATGATATAGGCATTGGCCGCCCAGGCCATAAAATCCTGCTGATACTGGGAATAGGCGGTATTGAGGATTACCGGCAGATTCTCTTTGAGGCCCAGGATGCGGGGCAAGGCCTCCACCCCGGTCATGCCCGGCATCCGGATATCCAGAATGACGAGGTCGAGGTTTTCCTTTTCGATAATTTTCAGAGCCTCAGGTGCACTGGCGGCCATGAGCACCTCATAGCCGTCGTCCGTCAACTCCTCCTGCAGATAGGTGCGGATGGGCTCCTCATCGTCCACAACTAAGATTCGTTTCATGCCTTATCTCCCATTCTAGGCGTTCGGCTCACAGCAATCAGCTTTCAGCGAAAATCAAAGAGTTAAACCAACAAAGCGAACGCTGGCGGAATCAATCGGGTTATGACAACTAACTTGCGGGGGGTTCCCAATATTCGCCGAAATACATAGGCAGTTCCAGGCCGCAGATCGGCCCCACGCGGATGTCCCACCCCGTAACCGCGGCCAAGGGGTGCTCCAGCGTTGCGGCTAAGCCTGGGATTATCAGAGTATTATGGTGGACTAGCTCGGCCAGGCGGGCTTCCTGCATGGCCGCGGCAATCTTGTCCGGGGTCAAACTCTCGTAAATTATGGCCATGTCCACGGTATCCCCCCGGCAATCGGCCAAGAGCAGGTAAAAGGGGCTTATGGTGGTGGCCAGAACCGCACTCAGCACCGTCAGGGTGATCTCGCTGTTGCCGCTGACCAATACGGGGGCCTGGGGTCCGGGGGAATTAATCTCAAACAACCCGGTGCGGGTAGGCTGGGGCAGGGCCAGGGCCTCCACCGGCGGCGCCACCTCGGCGCCCCGCAGGGCCAACTCCAGGGCATAGCGCTTCCGGGCCGACAGGCCGGGGCAATGGGCCAGGTCCAGGCTGCGATTTTGCAGCCGCGCCAGGAAATCCTCGCAGTTATCGGCCCCGGCCGCCCGGCATTCCTCCAGGGTAAGATAGGGCAGCCACTGCAACCGCAACAGATAGAGATCAGCAGGGGGCATGACAGCATCTCCTGAGGAGGAAAATTAGTATTCCGCAAAATCCGCCCTGGGCCAGGGCCAGACCTGGACATTTATCCCGGCTGCCGTCTGCCGTGATTTCCTAGGGCATCAGGTGCCAGACGGCCCGCACAACCGAACACTTAATACCTTATCAGAAACAGGCGCGGGTGGCAAATAGGATCAGGGTTTTTGCTCGGTTCAGCTGATGGAAATAATAATCTTTAATATGGCAATGCCGGAAAAAGCTGTTGACAGACCCTCCCGGGTGACAGAAAGTATTACCCATGCATAACTCTGACCCGGAGCGCCCCCGGCACGGGGGTGACCTGACTTTGGCCCAAAGCACCTTCGGTAAAAGTCAGGTTATCGATTTTAGCGCCAATATGAA
>VGSX01000343.1 GCA_016874895.1 Deltaproteobacteria bacterium | reverse complement strand
TCTGAAGGTATTAGTGGAGATGCCTACCGATGAGATCGAAGGTTCTGTATTACCACGTGGTCCCCAATGACAACCTGCCGGAAGGACTTAACCCGGTGCTTCTCTCCGTCCTGTCGCCGGTGTGGCGGGGACCGCTCCTTATCATTGAGTACCCGGACGGGTTACCCCAGACTATCACGGGTTGGACCGCCATCGGCCTCCCCTGCGACCTGAGGGTTTTCTGGACCCAGGCCTCGGAGGGCGGGCCCACGGTCTGTTTGGCCATCGGCGGGGACGGCGGGGTCCGCCTGGTGGATGACTATGATATCCATATCTCCGGACAGAAAAGCCCACCGCCCGGACAGGGACGCCCCTTTCTGGCCCTGTCCGAAAGCCTGATTCCGCCCGGGGTCTCGGCCATCATCGGCCCGGCCCCACCCCGGGCACCATTATTGTTGCTTTAAGCCGGAGAACAGCGCTTTTTCGCCCTCCCCTAGTAATAATAGGAGTTTTAGCCATGACACGGCGGCATCGTATGGTTGTAAGCGCATTGCATAGCACGTTCTGGATAGTGTTTTGGGCGAACCAGGTCTGGGCAGCCAGCGCCCTGGAATTACAGCAGGATTTTGTCCGGGCGGCGGAGCGGGTCTCCCCCGCGGTGGTGAGTCTCAAGTGCGAGCGCGTGGTCAGGGTGTCCCCGTTTCCCGGCTTTGACGAGGAATTTTTCCGGGGCACTCCCTTTGAGGGCTTTTTTCGAGAAATGATGCCTCCCCGGGGTTTTCAACAGCGGCAGGTGGGCCAGGGGTCCGGCGTCATCATCGACTCCCGGGGATATATTCTCACTAACCATCATGTGGTGGCCGGGGCCCAGGCCATCACGGTGCACCTGCGGGACGGGGGCACCCTGTCCGGCCGGGTGGTGGGTGGCGACCCGCGTTATGACCTGGCCCTGATTCAGGTCCCTTCCCCGGGGCTGCGGGCCGCGCCCTTGGGTAATTCCGATGAGCTGCGGGCCGGTCAGTGGGCCATCGCCATCGGCAGCCCCTTCGGCCTGGAAAACACCGTCACCGTCGGCGTCATCAGCGCCACCGGCCGCCGGGGGGTGGGCCAGGGGAGATTCGGCGATTTTATTCAAACCGACGCCTCCATCAACCCCGGCAACAGCGGCGGCCCCCTGGTGAATATCAACGGCGAGGTCGTGGGCATCAACAGCATGATCGTGGCCCCGGGCCAGGGCATCGGTTTCGCCATTCCCATTAATCTGGCCAAAAAAATCATTACCCCCTGGCTGAATTAAATGTTGGCGTTCAGATTTCCCCTTTCAGCAAAAAAGGTATTGAGTCAACGTACCCGTGCGGCCGGCTTTGAGGAGACTAATGTTTATCTCTTACGAATCGCCCACGAACCATGAAAACGCCGGCCTGCACGCCGAGCTTCTGCTTGGACGGATACGGAGGCCCGCCCCACCCAGGATAACGCTTTTTGCGGGGTCGATTGCCGCGGTAATGATTGTGGACCTGGCGATATAATGATTATAATCAAGAAGAGCTAAACATTTCGGGGGAAGTTACAACCGGGAGCTGTTTCATACTTTCTTCTCAAGCAATATCTGTTCAATGATAATTTTATGAAAAGTGTCAGAATCGAAGGCGTCACCCTGTACCTGGCCCACCCGGATGAGATCAACCTCACCTGGGTGGGCCAGGAGGAACTCATGGCCCAGATACTGGCCGCCTGGCTGGTGGTGGATGACCGGGACCTGCCTTTGAACCCGAGGCTGCTGGGTAAACCGGGGGTGGGCAAGACCACGCTGGCCTATGCCGCGGGGCAGCGGTTGGGTCGGGAGGTGTATCTGTTCCAGGCTACCATGGACACCCGGCCGGAGGATTTACTCATTACGCCGGTGATCTCCGAGGCCGGGAAGATCCAGTACGTGGCCAGCCCCGTGGTTACGGCCATGATCCGGGGAGGCGTGGCGGTGGTGGACGAAGCCAACCGGATGAGCGAGAAGAGTTGGGCTTCCCTGGCTCCGTTGCTGGATAACCGGCGTTATGTGGAATCCATTGTGGCGGGAGTAAAAATCCGGGCTCATCCGGACTTCCGCATCTGCGTCACCATGAACGACGACGCCTCCACCTTTGAGGTGCCGGAATACATTCACTCCCGCCTGATGCCCCAAATCGTGGTGGAGTTCCCGGACATGGACGAAGAGCGCCGCATCCTGGCCCAGAACCTGCCCTTTGCCCCGGAGATGGTCCTGGATTACGTGGTGGGTTTCCTGCAGCGGGCCCACCGGGCCCGGGAGCGGTTTACGGTCCGGGACGGCATCAACATCGCCCGTTACGCTCTGAAGCTGTCCCGAGCCCAGGACGGCAGGTCCGCCGACCATCTCGTGGAGGTAGCCAGCTCCAGGATGCTGTTGGCCTTTTTGCGCCAGGCCATTATCCAGGTCCTGGGGGAAGAGGCCCTGGAATATCTCTCCTGAGGAAGTGTATCTTTTTTTATGTCTGCTGCTTTTCCCGGCGTGGAACCGGTGGTCTTACCGTATCAGAACCTGCTCCTGCTGCCCATCCTGCATGGCCGTCTGGAATGTGCCGGACTGGTGCGTCAGGCTTTTGAGCTACATCAGCCGGACGCGGTAGCCGTGGAACTGCCCTCCACCTTAAAAGCCGCAGTGCTGCGGGCCGTAGCCCGGCTGCCGTTGTTGTCCGTGGTGCATTATCAAGAGAGCAACGGTCAGACCGTCTATTGGCCCATCGAGCCCACCGACCCCCTGGTGGAAACCCTCCGCGCCGGCCTGGAGCACCAGGTGCCCCTTTACTTCATCGACCGGGACATGGAAAACTACCCCCGGGTCAGGGAGGCCCTGCCGGATCCCTACGCCCTGAACCGGATCGGGCTGGAGGCGTATACCGAAGCCTACCGCCAGGCCGCCCAGGGAGGGGAGCCCTGCCAAGAAGACCTGCTCCGGGAGCAGGCCATGGCTTACCGCCTCCAGCGCCTGCAGGAGCGCCATGACCGCCTGCTGGTGGTTTTCGGCCTGGCGCACTATCCGGGGCTGCTGGCCCAGTTGGCCCGGCCCCAGGCCCAGCCTTTGGCCCGGGTAAAACGGCTAGGGGTGCAGGTGGCCCACCTGGCCGAAGAATCCAGCCGGGAAATCTTAACGGAAATCCCATATCTTGCTGCGGCCTACGAGCGCCGGCGCCGGGAGAGACCCTTTCCCCCAGTGGACCGCCTGGAGCTGCTGCGCACCCTGGTGTCCGAAGCCGCGGAGCGATATCAGCAGGCTACCGGGGACACGGTATCTGGGCGGCAGCAGGCCATCTTGCATCAGTTCGCCCGTAATTACGCCCTGATGGGCGGACAGTTGACCCCCGACTTTTTTCAGCTCGTGGTCGCAGCCCGGGGTGTGGCCGATGATGACTTTGCCTACGAAGTCTGGGACCTGGGGGCCACCTATCCCTGGCAGGAGGCTGCTCCCGCCCTGCCGGTGCTCAGGCTGCGGGGCGAGGACCTCTTCTTGAACCAAAGAAAGATTCGGTTTCAACGACGGCTGCGCCAGACCCGACGGCGTCTGGTGCCCATCCCGGTCCGCGCACGCCCCCGGGAGAGACGTCCGGGAGAGTGGCGGGAAAAATGGCGGGGGGAGCTCATCTGCTGCTATGCTACG
>VGSX01000342.1 GCA_016874895.1 Deltaproteobacteria bacterium | reverse complement strand
CAGCAAAAGCACCCGGCAGGCGCGATCCTTGAGACGACCATTAGCCTGACGCCAGTTCCAATCCTCGCAGAGGACTCTCGAAATGGCTGAACGTCCCGCGGCCCAATGCTCCTTTATGTAACGCCGATATGTAACGCCGAATGATCTCAAGTTCTTGGAAACCTATCTGCCGGTTTCGAATAAGATAACTGCTCTGAGCCACGCTGTTCTCTCCTCCAATCCTGAGAACAGCTTTATCACAAAATTATTGATGTCGTCACCCCAAAATGCTCATATAGTAATTTTTTGTAAGCGTTCAGCGGTCCGCTTGCAGCCGTCAGCTCTGGTTTTTCGCTTAGTTTCCCTAACCCATTGTTTTTGCTGAAAGCTGATTGCTGATGGCTGAACGCCTACATCATAAGTTATCCCATTTAATTACTTCCAAGATATTCCCCTGAAAATAGCATTTCGATTTATCCTGTCCTGATATTTTTCAACCACCCGAAACATGTCTGCCAGGACGTCCTCGGTCAGGAAGTGGGGTTTTAAACCCAGGTCCAACAATCCGGAATATTTGGGATTGTAGTAGTGCTCCTCTTTCTCGGCCCGGGGGTTAGGGACGCTGTTTATTTCTACCTTATGACCCAACCGATCGCCCACGGCTTTGACTTTTTCCGCCAGTTCGGTTACCGAGAACGTTTCCGTCACCTGGTTGAAAATTCTCAGCTCCCCGGGCCGGGACGGCTGCGTGGCCGACAGATAGACACATTGCATCGTGTCTTTGATATTCAGATAACCCCGGGTTTGCCCTCCTCTGCCGTAAACCGTCAGGGGATAGCCGGACACTGCCTGAACAATGAAACGGTTAAGCACGGTCCCAAAAACTTCATCGTAATTAAAAAGGGGCATCAGCCGCTCATCGAGGTCGGATTCCTCCGTTGATAAACCATACACCGGCCCCTGCATTAAATCGGTGACTCGAATCCCCCAGGTGCGCACATAAAACCAGAGCAGATCGGTATCCTGAATTTTGCTGGTATGGTACAGGGAACTGGCCTGGCGGGGAAACAGGAAGGTATCCTGCCGGCCTTTGTGCTCAATATCAAGCCAGCCCTCTTCAATATCGATATTGGGCGTGCCGTATTCTCCCATGGTGCCCAGTTTTACGATATGGCAGGCGGGATCGGTCTCTTTGACCGCATAAGCAATATTAAGAGTGCCCAGGAGATTGTTTTGAACCGTAAAGGCGGCCTTGTCCCGGTCGATCATGGAATAGGGGGCCGATGGTTGCTCGGCGTAGTGAATCACCGCCTCGGGATGGAAATGTTTAAAAATCTCCAGGAGGAAATTATAATCGGTGATATCCCCGATGGCCATTTCGATCCGTTTCCCGGTAAGCTCTTGCCACACCTGAGCCCGCTGCAACAGGTTGGGAGCCGGCATTAACGGTTCGCAATCCAACTCAATGCTGGCGTAACGACGGAAATAATTATCCACGCCCAGAACTTCATGGCCGCGCTGGGAAAAATACATGCAGGTGGGCCAGCCCAGGTAGCCGTCAGCGCCTAAAACCAATATTTTCATATTGTTACCTCAGCCAAAGTTTCTCGTCCGCCATTACATCCCTTTGCCCCAAACCATGACGCGAATGGTCTTTAACACTATATACAGGTCAAGTAAAAAGGACTGATGAATCAGATAATACAGCTCGTATTGCAACTTCTGGGACTGACCTTCCATGGAACCGGCGTAATCATAATTCACCTGAGCCCAGCCCGTCAGCCCCGGCTTTACCAAAAACCTCAACCGATAATAGGGCAGCTCCTGGTCTAATAAATCGGCAAAATGCCGCCGGATGGGGCGCGGTCCGATAACGCTCATATCTCCCTTAAGTACATTGAAGATCTGGGGCAGTTCATCCATCCTCAATTTTCGCAGGATTCTACCGATCTTGGTGATGCGGGGATCATCTTCCTCGGACCATTTGGGGCCGGTTAGCTGTTCGGCATTTTCCACCATGGTCCGGAGTTTATAAAGCCTGAAAGGAACTTCATTCCGGCCCAGGCGCTCCTGGATAAATAAAGCAGACCCTTTGCTCTCGAGGCGTATAGCCGCAGCCGCCAGCAGAATTAAGGGCAGGGCCACTGGCATCAGGATGAGAGCAAAACAAACGTCGAAGACTCGTTTGATTTTGTCTTTAATGCCCGGAAAAAAGATTTCCCGCTGACTATTCATCAGCATCCAAAAATCATCCATATAGTGAATGGGAAATTTCCCGGTGACCAGTTGATAGAAGTTATGGCAGTCGAAAATATTCTTCTGCTTAAAGCGGATATTGATTAAATCGGGCGAAATATCCTGCAGAATCTGGGAATGGACCGAATACACGATGATATCGATATTATTTTCCTGAACGTATTTCTCCAGATCCGGCAGGGTCGGATTATGGCTGGAGCGGTGCCACTGGCCCGCTGACCGGTAAAAGGCCGGAAGTTGACTAGTAAAAAAATCATCCAGTTCCCGAATAAGTTTATTGTTTCCGATAAATAAGATCCGTTGCGGCTCCGGCCTCATTATCCTGACGAAAACCTGCCGCCAGGCGAAGGTGAGGGCGCCGATGAGCAGGGTAAATACCACCAGGATGATCTTACCTGGCCGGAGAACGGGAAAAAAATACGCCAGACTGCTGTAGAAAATTAACAGGGTCCCCAGGGCGAGGGAGATGGACAACAACAAAATATCAGGGCGCTTCACCCGAACCGGCTCATAAAGTCCAAGGATGTAAAACGTTAAGAAAATGAAGCCGGCCAGGATAACCGCAATAACTAAGAGTCCTTGGATTTCCCAGTCCGGCGAAATTTTCCGGTAATCCAGCCAGAAAACAACTCCCAACCCCAGGAAAAAGATAATGACATCGCCTGCCAGCATAACCAGTTTAAGCTTCTTATTTTGTTCGAGAAAAAATCTTCGCATAGTTTTTTTGAAGGGTGGAACTTATTCCTTACCCCGGTTGATGTCCTTGGCTGACTCACCGGCGCCCCGGAAATATTCCGGCCGGCCGTTTGCACAAGTCAGCTTTTGTGAGTAATGACTAGAGGTTAGAATTTTCCATTGTTCCTGATCCCGGATTTTAAAAATACCTCGGCGTCGCCGTTTGAGAAAACGGTATGAATCAGGCAAAAAGTTATTGAAAACAGGGAATGTTAAGCTGCTTTGGTTGAAAAAGCCGCCAACTCTCCCTTGGGAAGCCCGAATTTTTGGTGTTTTCGATCCCAGCAGGCCCTGATGTTGACAAGTCGGAAATATTGTTGGACTGCTTTGACGATCCAGCCGGCGGTTACGGCTCGCTGCCGACGCCAAGGTATCGGGAAAAGCTGTGCCCCCTTTTTGTCGTCCAGCCAGAGGGCCAACAACCTTGGCAGACTGTAGCTCAGGGAAATGAGCGTGGTCCAACGGGCTAATGTCTGGCGCGACTGTTGCCAGACATTGCTCAGGCCGAAGCTGTGTTTGATCTCGTTGAACATCGGTTCTATCAACCAGCGGCGGCTGTAAAGTTTGATGACATTTTCGGCCGTCAAAGTAGGGTCGGTGGCCAGCAACAGGGCCCATTGGGTCCAGGTGCCGCGCTCTTTCTGAACGCGGCACCAGACTACCCGGGCAATATGCCCCTTTAGGAAGC
>VGSX01000341.1 GCA_016874895.1 Deltaproteobacteria bacterium | reverse complement strand
AGGGCCGCGGTTTTGGAGGCGGAGCCAATGCCGACGAGCGTTTAGTGGCGGCTTCCACGGCGCTCATGATGAGACCGCGCCAGCCGCCCTGCTCCAGGACGTGCAGGCCGGCAATGGTAGTGCCCCCCGGAGAGGTGACCATGTCCTTCAACCTGCCGGGATGTTCCCGGGTTTCCAGGAAAAGGGTAGCTGCTCCCAGTATGGTCTGGGCCGCCAGCAGCAGGGCCGTGTCCCGGGGCAGGCCCATTTTGACCCCGCCATCGGCCAGGGCTTCCAGGAAGAGAAAAACGTAGGCCGGGCCGCTGCCGCTGAGGCCGGTGACCGCGTCCATTAGGGCTTCCTCCACCAGGACGGACCGGCCCACGGTGTTGAAGAGACGTTGGGTCATCTCCAGGTCCCCGGCGTCGGCCCGGGGGCCCATGGCAATGGCCGCCATCCCGGCCTGAACCAGGGTGGGCGTGTTGGGCATGACCCTTATGAGGCGGGAGGTGGGGAGCAGGTCGGCCAGAAAGCTCAAGGGTATGCCGGCGGCAATGGAAATGACCAGCCGGGAGGCGTCTAACCGGGGATGAATTTCTGCCAGGACCTCCGGCAACTTCTGAGGTTTCACAGCCAGGAGCACGATGTCCGCCTGGACCGCCACCTGACGGTTGTCCGCGACCTGAAGGCCGAATTCCTCCTGCAACCCATGCACTTTCTCCGGCACGGCATCAGCGATAAAGATTTGGGCGGGGTCGGCCAGGCCGGCTCGCAGCCACCCCCGGATCAAGGCCGAACCCATATTGCCGGCGCCGATGACGCCGAGTTTTTTTCCCAATGCCATGGTCTTACCCATTCCCCCTGAACTAATGGACTTTAAACATTATAGCCCTTTTGAAAGGAACTCACATTATAAACTTGACGACCTCCCCGCTTTTCCATTAAGATGGTCAGCCAGAAAGAAGTGACGTTCACCATGCCCGAGATTTGGCAGGCGTGTTCTGCCAACACCCCGATATACTGGAATTTTCCCTATGCCTTACGTTGTAGCCATCATCAATCAGAAGGGCGGCACCGGCAAAACCACCACAACCATAAATTTAGGTGCCGGTTTGGCTTACCAAGGCTACCGGACCTTACTCGTGGATATGGACCCCCAGGGGCATACCAGCCTGGGCGTGGGCATCGACCCGGACAGCTTCACCGAATGTATGGCCGACATTATGACCGTGCCCCGCAAAGACATCGAGGACGTGGTTTTGGCCACCTACATTAAAGATCTGTTCGTCGCGCCCAGTCATATCAGGCTGGCCCGGGCCGCGGAAATGTTATATTCCCGCATGTATCGGGAGACCATTTTATTTCAGGCCTTAAAGGATACCCATTACGATTATGTGCTCATCGATTGCCCGCCAGCCCTGGGCGTCCTGACCACCAATTCCCTGTACGTAGCCGATTTCATTATTATTCCCTGTCAGATGTCCCGGTATTCCCTGGATGGCCTGGCCGACCTGTTAACCACCATCGAGGAAGTGAAAAATATCGCCACGGAAGACCTGTTCCGGGAGGATTTCTTCCGGATCTTACTGACCATGTATGACCGGCGCAATCGGATTACCAATGAATTTATCATGGAGCAGCTAAAACCCTACCTGGAAAAGACCTTTGGGGTTATAATTATGAAAAACGAGGCCCTCAATCAGGCCCAGATTGCCCAAAAAGCAATCTATGATTACGACCACAGCAGCACCGGGGCGAGGGATTACTATCTTTTGACCCAGGAATTCCTCCACCTATGCCAAAAAAGAAAAAATTTGCCGGAAAAAAGACAAAGCTTGCTGAACATGCCCTGACCCAGGTCCTGACCCAGGAGAAGTCCGAGGCCCCCGAGCCCTTTGATCCCGCTGCATCCCTTACCCTGGCCCAGGCTGTCCAGGCGATGCGCAACGACCAGTTAAACCTGGAACTGCCCCTGTCACAAGGCCACCCTATCCCCACTCCAATCCGGCTGGAAACTGCTCACGCCTATTTAACCATCGTCCAGGAACTGGAAAATATCCGGGAGATGCTCCGGGCCCCTAACCTGCCGACCAGGCCGCCCTTGGTGGGCCAGAAACCCTGGACGTGGCCGACCCCTGAAATTCTGAATTATTCACTCCAACTCATCGGCCATACCCTCCGGGAAATCAAGCTGTTATTGGATCGACCGGGGCCATGGGAGATGCACGTCTGAGCGCGACAGGATCACTCAGAACTTATAGCCCACCGGCATGATCAAGAGGGGCTCATGTCCGGCTGGCAGACCTATAATCCGGCTGATGGCGGCATCATCAAAAGCGCCGACAATTCCGGCCCCCAACCCCAGGGCTTCGGCCTGCAAAAAGATGTTCTGGCCGGCGTGGCCCGATTCCATGTGGGTATACCTGATGCCGCGCTCTCCGTACCTGACCTGGCAACGCCGGTATTCCCCGGTGATGACAAGCATCAGGGGCGCTTCGGCCATCCAGTGCTGGTGCAGGCTGGCCCGGGCCAGGTCCCGGCGCAGATCACCGTCGCGCATGGGTTTCAGGGCATGTTTGTCCGGCAGGTAGTGATAAACGCCGGCGTTCAGACCGCTCACCTGGCGGTCTCCCACCACGGCATAGACATCCAGCGGATACAAGGCCCCGGCCGATGGCGTGCCTTTTAATCCCCGGGGGTCGGTTACCCCATAGGCGGCCCAGAGAAGCTGCGACAACTGGCCCGCATTCAGGGAGCGGTTGGCGAAACGACGGATGGTGCGTCGGTTTTTCAAGGCCTGTTCCACGGATACAGTCCCCTGGAAGGCCGGCTGGGGGAGTTCGACGAGCCTTTGGGCCGCTGCAGGACCGGGATTAATCCCAACGGCCACCAAAAGCATGACGGGGCCCCAAAAAAAGCCCACCTGATACAAAAAAATCGCCCTTGACATGGTTTTGCTCCTCCTGTCCGTTCTTGCCGACTGCTGGGGATTTAGGAAGATTTTCACCGTAAAACCTATGCCATTTTAACAGATCGAGGCCTAAGTGCCAAGGATTGGCACGGAGATAAGAAAAACTGCCATGTCGCTGCTGGTGTCTGAAACCTTTATCAGTCTCATGGGGGAATCCAGCTTTGCCGGACTGCCGGGGTTTTTTATCCGACTCAGCGGCTGCAACCTGCGCTGCCGCTATTGTGATACTCCCTATGCCTACCGCGGCGGCAGGGAACGGAGCATCGAGAGCCTGGTGGCAGAAGCCAAGGCCTCGGGACACAGACTTGTCCTGGTAACCGGGGGAGAACCCCTTCTCCAGGAGGAATGCCTCCCTCTGCTCACCGCCCTTGTGAAGGAAGGCTTCCGCGTGCTCCTGGAAACCAACGGCTCCCGCCCCCTCCGGGAGGTTGACCCCCTGGTGCATCGCATCCTGGACCTCAAATGTCCCGGCAGCGGCATGTCAACCCACAATTATATGGCAAATTTAGATGTGCTGACCCCCAGGGATGAACTTAAATTCGTCATCTCAGACCGCCGGGATCTTGACTGGGCCATGGAAACCATGGCCCCGCACCGACTCTGGGAGAGGCATGGCATCCTCTTCTCCCCGGTATTCGGCGTTCTGCCGCCCTGCGAACTGGCCGCCTGGATCGTGACCGCCGGACTGCCTGTGCGGCTGAATCTGCAGTTGCATAAATATATCTGGCCACCGGACACCCGGGGA
>VGSX01000340.1 GCA_016874895.1 Deltaproteobacteria bacterium | reverse complement strand
GAGAGCCAATAGGCCAGGTCATCACGCCCCTGATTGTGGGGTGACATCTCCCTTATGGTGACGATTTTTTGAATACCGGGCACCAGAAATCTCTTAACTTATCAAGTAAGCGTTCAGCGGTCAGCTAATGCTTTAAATTCAAATAGTTATTTTAAGATGGCAGATCTCTGGTTTCTCGATTAGTTTTCTTAAACCATTGTTTTTGCTGAAAGCTGATTGCTGATAGCTGAACGCCTACAAATTAGGATAGCGGTATTTTTAATAGTATCGTTGAATACCTGATAAGGCAAGCAATGCTTGCATCACAATCTTTCTTCCGGGCGATCATCAGTCTTCACTTATTTTAACTTATTGTTATCGCACTAGTATATATTTCTTGCTGACGCAAGGCGGCCGGATGTGGTAAAATTGATAAATTATTTACTTATCTGATCAATCCAAGTCGATGGTGCTGCTCGTGAAAAAGACCGTCCGTTTTCTCCCGTATGATGTGGTTCTTGAAGTTGATGAAGGCGCCAATCTTCTCCACGCCGCCATGGAAGCCGGTGTCCATATTAATGCCTCCTGCGGCGGCGAAGGCGTCTGCGGCAAGTGCAAGATCATCCTGGAAAGCGGCGAGCTGAGCAGCCAGCGGGGGGCCACCCAGACGGAGGAGGAGTGGCGTCTCGGTTTTCGCCTGGCCTGCCAGTCCCAGGTGGTATCAGATTTAGTAGTCCGCATCCCGCCGGAATCCCTTTTTGACAAACGCCTCCTGCGCCAGAAGCCGCCGGCGGCCCGGCTGCGGCCTTTGCCCTTTGACGCCCATGAACTGCGGGAGGCGGGGAAATATGATCCGGCCTTTCAAAAAAAGTTCCTGCAACTGCCTCCCCCCACCCTGAGCGACAATATCTGCGACCTCAGGCGGCTCCGGGAGGGGATCAAGAAGCAGCACCGCCTGGACAATATCACCGTGGATTTTTTCCTCACCCGGAAGCTGGCGGAGGCCCTGCGACAGGAGAATTTTGCGGTTACGGCCACCCTGGACTTCGCCCAGCGCCGTTCCCGCAAGCCCCGGCTGGTGCGGGTGGAGCCCGGAGACAGCACCGGCCGGCACTTCGCCATCGCCATCGACATCGGCACCACCACGGTCTGGGGCCAGCTCCTGGACCTGACCAGCGGCGACATCCTGGATTCTTTGGGAGAGTATAACGGCCAGATCAGCTACGGCGAGGACGTCATCAGCCGCATTATTTACGCCAGCAAGCCCGAGGGTCTGCAGCGCCTCCAGGGAGTGGTGGTAAAGACCATCAACTCGGTAATCAAGGCGCTGCTCAAGAAAAGTAAACTCACCACCGAGGACATTTCCCACCTCACCCTGGCGGCCAACACCACCATGACCCACCTGTTCCTGGGGGTGGACCCGAAATATATCCGGCTGGCGCCGTACGTGCCCACTCTGTGCGCCGTACCGCCGGTGCGGGCCCGGGATCTGGGGCTGGACCTGGCGGAGCATGTCTATATCTACTGCCTCAGCAACGTCTCCAGCTACGTCGGAGGAGACATCGTCTCCGGGGTCTTGGGCTCCGGCATGTACCAGGAAAGCAAGCTCACCCTGTACATCGACATCGGCACCAACGGCGAGATTGTGGTGGGGAACCAGGACTGGATGGTCTGCGCCGCCTGTTCCGCCGGCCCGGCCTTTGAGGGGGGCGGCATCCGCTTCGGCATGCGGGCCACCCAGGGGGCCGTGGAAGACATCAGCATCAATCCGGACACCGCCGAGCCCATGCTCATGACCATCGGCATGGTGAAACCCAAGGGCATCTGCGGCTCGGGCTTGATCAACATTCTGGCCGCCCTCATGGAAACCGGCCTCATCGACCCCAAGGGCAAGTTCCGGGACGACCTGGAATCCTCCCGCATCCGGGAAGGGGAAAGCGGCCGGGAATATGTCCTGGCCTACGCCCCGGAGACCCAGGTGGACCAGGATATCGTCCTGAGCGAAGTGGACATCGACAACCTCATGCGGGCCAAGGGGGCCATGTACGCCGGCTATATCACCCTGCTGGAAAGCGTCGGCCTCACCATCCACGACCTGGAGCAGATTATCCTGGCCGGGGCCTTCGGCAGCTTCATCAACATCGAAAACGCCATCACCATCGGTCTGCTGCCGGACCTGCCCCGGGACAAGTTCACCTACGTGGGCAACGGCTCCCTCCTGGGCGCCACCATGGTGGCCTTTTCCCGCCAGATGCTGGAAGAGGAACGCCGGGTAGCCCTGATGATGACCAACTTCGAGCTCTCGGAAACCCCCGGCTTCATGGACCGTTACATGGCCGCCCTGTTCCTGCCGCACACCCAGGCGGAGTACTTCCCCACGGTGATGAAGCGCTTGGAGGGGGTGAGGCGGCGGCATTCTTAGGGGTAGCAATTGTTGGAACTCATAACGAACCTGCGTGACCTATCAGAGGATATTTGGCTTTTTTTAGACTACAATGATTCCGCCGTTTAATCATGAGGGCAACTTACCGGAAGGTATACATTCTGCTATGAAAGAGGAAGTTTTGAGACGATTCGGAACCATTTCCGGGCGGGGGCAATGGCTGGGTGAACAATTGCGCACCCTCTTGAATCTGGCAGAATCCACAGGCAAACTTGCAAGAGTTTTTCTTTGGGGAAGTTTCATTACCAGTAAAGAGGTCCCGAACGATCTGGACGTATTGCTCATAATGCAAAAAGATTTTTCCCTTAGTGACTTATCTCCCGAGGCGCGTGTTTTGTTTGAATATGTCCAGGCGCGGCTTCGTTTCCAGGCAGATGTGTTCTGGACCAAAGACTCCATTGATCCGGAAGTTTTAAATGTCTGGTTAGACACTTATCAAACCGGCAGAGATTTTACCCGAAGAGGCATAGTTGAGGTCAGCGTCGCATGATTACCAACGATAAGCAACTTATAATGGCTCGAGAAGCCATAAACAATCTGCAGCGCGTCCTGCTGGCAGCACGTAAGGCGCACAGTCCGCAGGAATATCGGCTCATGTCCGCGCCGATTCTCCTGGAACTCCAAAAAAGGGAGCAAGAAATCATGGCCTATCTCAGTCAAACAGAGACAGAGGCACTCCAGGGATAGTCACTTGAGCAAGATATCAAGCTTCTTCCTAAAATAGAGGGAGGTGGGGGTGGCGGGTGCCCCATCTTGGTTTTTGGTATCTCCAAATCTCTCTATGTAGAGGATGAATAAGAATGAACAGTATATCAAATGACTTATTACAAGCCGTGGGTCCTCGAAAATTTGCCACCGTCCTGGCTGACCCGCCCTGGCAATTTACCAATCGTACCGGTAAGATGGCCCCGGAACATAAACGACTTTGCCGTTACCCCACTTTGTCAGTCCAGGAAATCGGCGAGATGCCGGTCAAGGCCATCGTTGAGGAAACTGCCCACCTTTATTTGTGGGTTCCCAATGCTCTCTTGGCGGAAGGATTATATGTCATGCAGCAATGGGGCTTTACTTATATTATTATTTCCCAGAAACGGGAGCACAGCAGAAAGCCTGATGAACAATACCGGCTCGTGGAGGCATGCAGCAAGGGGCCTTTCATCGAATTGTTTGCCCGGGGTCCCAGGGAAGGCTGGTTTGTCTGGGGGAACCAATCACAGGAATATACCCCGGATTGGCCGACCTACGCCAACAATTCCCAGGCGACGACGGGATCCATGAA
>VGSX01000339.1 GCA_016874895.1 Deltaproteobacteria bacterium | reverse complement strand
CTGGCGCACCTGGAGGACTGGCTGCGGCAGGAGGCCGACTTAGCCGGAAAAACCGTGCTGGAGACCGGGGAAACGTCCCTGGCGGAGGCTGTCGCCGCGGCCCGGTCCCCCCAGCTCTGGGGGGGGCGGCAGTTAATTGTCCTGTGGTTAGGGGAACGGCTGAAAGCTGCGGAGTTGGCCCCCTTGGGGCAGTACCTGAAGGCGCCATCGGCCTCAACCTGCCTGGTGCTCGTTGCCTTGAAATTAAAACCTAAGGACGTCCAGGGGCATAGCCTTTGGAAGGTGCTGCAGGAACAGGAAGCAGCCCTGGGCTTTCCCCGCCTGCGGGAGGGGGAACTGCCTGCGTGGCTGGAACGGGAGGCCAAGCGCCAGGGAAAGACCCTGGGGCCGGGAGCGGCACGGCTGCTCATGGAGGTGGGGGGCTTTAATCTCGCGGACTTGCACCAGGAGCTGGAAAAACTTATCCTCTACACCGGCGCCGAGCCCACCATTACCCCGGCAGACGTGACCCAGTTGGGCAGCCACAGCCGCACGCACACCATTTTTGAGTTGGTGGAGGCTTTGGGCCAGAGTCGGCCGGACAAGGCCCTCAAGGTCCTGGACCGGCTCCTGGAATTGGGGGAGCCCCCTGCCTTAATTCTGGTCATGATAGCCCGGCAGGTCCGATTGCTGCTAAGAACCAGGGAGGGGTTAAAGAAACGTCTGAGCACCGAGGCCTTGGCCCAGGAGCTGGGGGTATATAAAAACGTGGCGGAGAAATTGCAGCGGCAGGCGGCCGGCTTCCGGTTAGGGCAACTCCAGGGTCATCTGATCCGCCTGCATGTGGCGGATCAGAATCTTAAAACCGGCATGGCCGCACCCCGCCTGCTACTGGAGAAAGTGGTGCTGGATCTATGCCCGCTGCCAGCTCTTAAGAAGCTGCCTGGAGTTCATTAACCCGGCGGGACAGCCGGGACATTTTCCGGGCCATGGTCTTCCAGTGGATGGTTCCTTTGGCGGCCACGCTTTGAATAAGCGGTAAGGCTTTCTGGAGTGCCGCCTGGGCCTGCTCGGGCTGATTCTGGCTGACAGCCGCCCGGACAGCTTTGACGGCGTTTTTTACCCTGGTTTTGCGGCTCATGTTGCGCACCCGCCGGACCTTGCTCTGTCGGTCCCGTTTCATTACCGAACGATGTTTAGCCAACTGGCGTTCCTCCATGTCATCCTATATAAAAATCAAAATATAATTATCGGCAATTTTTATTATTGTGTCAATAAATAATGATAATTTTGCGATCCCGCTGATTATCGGTTTCACGCCCGGGTTCGCGTTACGCCCTACCATCACAACTAGTTTTCAACTAACAGATTTAATTAACTCGTTTTCAGGCTGATGCTGATAACGGCGCGCCTTTCTTTAAGCCGGGGTAGAAGAGGTGGTATTGAAGAAGGTCAGATAATAGCTGATGCCGGAGGCCACGGTAATAATTGCGGCCACCCAGATCAGTATAGTGCCCAGCTGCTGAAAATTAATGGAGGCATAGGGATAATGGAGAATGAGGGCAAATAGGGCCACCATCTGGACTATGGTTTTGAGTTTGCCCCAGCGGCCGGCGGCCAGCACCATGCCCTCGGAGGCGGCTATGGCCCGCAGGCCGGTGACGGCCAGTTCCCGGCCGATGATGACAAAGACAATCCAGGCCTCCACCCGGCCCAGCGGGATAAGCATGATGAGGGCGGCGGAGACCAGGAGTTTGTCGGCCAAGGGGTCCATGAATTTGCCGGCCCGGCTCACCAGGCGTTGCCGCCGGGCAAAAAACCCGTCCAACAGATCGGTCATGCCCGCGGCCAGAAAACTTAGGGCTGCCAGGAAACTGGCCAACCGGCCGGGAAAGGTCATCAGCACGATGATTACCGGGATGGCCAGGATGCGCAGGACCGTCAAGGCGTTGGGGAGATTCCAGAATTGTGCCTGCTGCCGGTTCATCTTAGGCTTGCTGTACTTTATTCCAATCGTCCAGAAATTTCGCCAGGCCGATATCCGTCAAGGGATGCTGTGTGAGTTGCATAATGACTTTGTAGGGTATGGTGGCGATATCGGCCCCGGCCAGGGCAGCTTGCAGCACGTGCAGGGGATGGCGGACGCTGGCGACGATGACCTCGGTTTCATAGCCATAGTTATTAAATATGGTCATGATCTGTTCCACGATTTCCATGCCCGTCTGGCTGATATCATCCAGGCGGCCGATGAAGGGGCTGACATAAGCGGCCCCGGCTTTGGCGGCCAGCATGGCCTGCAAAGGCTGAAAAATAAGGGTGACATTTACCTTGATGCCTTCATGGGCCAGGACGTGGGTGGCTTTCAGACCGTCCGGGGTCATGGGGATTTTAACCACCACCTGCTCATGAATTTTGGCCAGTTTATTGGCTTCAACGATCATGTCGGCACTGGCGGTGCTGAGCACCTCGGCGCTCACCGGCCCCTGCACGATTTCACAGATCTGCCGGATCTGTTCGTGAAAGGCGGCAATATCCCGCACTCCGGCCTGGGCGCTCAGGGAGGGGTTGGTGGTGACGCCGTCCACCAGACCCAGGGCATGGGCTTTTTTTATCTCGTCGAGGTTGGCGGTATCAATAAAGAATTTCATCATCATCTCCTTGTCGGCGCTTCAGCCAAAGGCTTCATGGTCTTACCTATTATTACCTAAGAAATTTCTTGCGGCAACCCTCGGAGCAGAAAAAGAAATCCTCGCCGTTTTTCTGGGCTTTCAGGGCATTGCGGCGGGGAACGAAGACTTTGCACACCGGATCCTGCACCAGCTCTTCGGACTCCACTTCCGGCTTAGTCTGGGGGCAAGGTATTTTCTGGGAAAAAAACCGGGACGCCACTTTCTGGACGAGTTTGAACCCCAGATAACTGGTTATGGCTAAAATGAAAAAGCGGATCACACGAACCCTCGGTGTTTAACGGCAACTTTGGCCTCTGGGGCCAACTCCGCCAGGAGTTGGGCAGCAGTTTTTTGCAAAACCGGATGATAGGCGTGGGGGGCTATTTCCGCCAGCGGCACGAGGACAAACCCCCGATAAGGCATTTCCGGGTGCGGCACGAGCAGCCGGGGTGTATGTATAATTTCAGTATTATACAACAACAAATCAAGATCCACAAGACGCGGGCCCCATCGTTGTTTTCTGACCCGTCCCATCTCTTGTTCCACCCGGAAGAGAACGTCCCATAGATCTTCTGGAGCCAGGCGGGTGCGGAGGGCGGCTACGGCATTGATAAACCAGGGCTGGTCCAGCACTCCCAGCGGCGGGGTGGCGTAGTAAGAGGAAACGGTAACGATTTCCACGTCCGCAACCTGGCCGAGGCGCCGGCAGGCCTCGTCCAATTGCGCCCTGGGATCGTCAAGATTTGATCCGAGGCCGATATAGGCCATATGCCAATCATTGTTGGCAGCAGGGTCAGAGGTAAGTTTGACGGTCATAATCAAATCAGGGCTTCCCTGAAGGCGGCGACAGGCAGTATTCCGCCAAGATCAATGAAGGACGGTGTCTTCCGGTTCGGCGCCCCACCAGTCTTTGAAACTGTGCAGGAAAAACAGGCCCAGGGGCCAGGCCAGGCTGAGTTCTTCCTCGGAGGGCTTGGCCTGTTTCAGGTTCCAGACCAGCCAGGCTCCCACTGCGGCGGGCATTTCCACCTCTTGCTGAAGTCTTTCCCGGACG
>VGSX01000338.1 GCA_016874895.1 Deltaproteobacteria bacterium | reverse complement strand
CCCCTTCGGTGAAACGGAGATGCACCCGCTCCATCTCAAACAACTTCTGGTACTGTTTTACCAAAGCGTTGCGAGGCTCCTTCAGGATGCGGACCAAAGCGTCTTCGTCCAATTCTTCCAGGGTGGCGATGACCGGCAGCCGTCCCACAAATTCCGGGATAAGTCCGAATTTCAGGAGGTCCTGAGGCTGCACCTTGACCAGGGTCTTGCCCTGCTTCCGGTTGATCCGGCTCTGTACATCCGCCACAAACCCCATGGTTTTCCGGCCGATTCGGGTGTTGATAATATCTTCCAGACCATTAAAGGCCCCCCCGCAGATGAACAGGATGTTGGTGGTGTCCACCTTGACAAACTCCTGCTGAGGATGCTTGCGCCCGCCCTTGGGGGGCACCGAGGCCATGGTGCCCTCGATGATCTTTAACAAGGCCTGTTGCACGCCCTCCCCGGAAACGTCCCGGGTAATGGAGGGGCTGTCGCTCTTCCGGGCTATTTTATCTATTTCATCAATATAAACAATCCCCCGGCTGGCCTTTTCGATGTCATAATCCGCCACCTGCAGCAGATTGAGGATGATATTTTCCACGTCCTCGCCCACGTAGCCGGCCTCGGTGAGAGTGGTGGCATCGGCAATGGTGAAGGGGACATTGAGTATCTTGGCCAGGGTCTGGGCCAGGAGGGTCTTGCCGGATCCCGTGGGGCCGATGAGCAGGATATTGCTTTTTTGCAGTTCCACCCCGTCCATCTCCACCCTGGAGTTAATGCGTTTATAGTGATTATATACCGCCACTGACAATATCTTTTTGGCCCGCTCCTGCCCGATGACATACTCGTCAATCTTGGTCTTGATCTCGGCCGGCTCCGGAATGGAGAGACGGGCCCCCTTAACCTCTTCCTTCTCGTTTTCTTCGGCAATGATATCGTTGCATAGTTCGATACATTCGTCGCAGATGTAAACACTGGGGCCAGCGATGAGTTTCTTTACCTCGCTCTGACTCTTGCCGCAGAAGGAACACAGCAGGTCCGAGGTTTTATCGCTTCCACGTTTGCTCATAAGGTATTCCTCCCCAAACTCCGGTTCGACTTAATCAGTGCCCCGTTGAGATAACCCTTGGGAGAGTTTGGTTCATCACGTAGCGCTCTGTGAGCTCGCCATATAATATTAATTCGACCCATTTCGTTTTTTTCTTAATTGTGCGGTCAGCAACATCTGTCCATTTGTGCACTTTCCTGGGCTCATTTCCCAGGCGGTGAGGCCGCCGTTGCCTGGGGCCATGATTTCTTCAGTCTCATAGGATCAGGACTCCTGGATCAATGGTTCCACCCCGCTTAAATGACCTTCCGGCGATTTGGCTGTCCGGGAACTGATAACTTCATCCACCAGGCCGTATTCCTTGGCCTGGAGGCCGGACATATAAAAATCCCTCTCCGTATCCTGGTTGATGCGTTCCCGGGGCTGACCGGTGTGGCGAGCTAGAACCTCGTTCAATTCTTCCCGCAAACGTAAAATCTCCCGGGCCTGAATTTCCACATCCGTAGCCTGCCCCTGAAAGCCACCCAGGGGCTGATGAATCAATATCCGGGCGTGAGGCAGGGCAAATCTCTTTCCCTTGGCCCCGGCCGCCAACAATAACGCAGCCATGCTGGCCCCCAAACCCATGCACAGGGTGGAGACCGGCGGCTTAATATACTGCATGGTATCGTAAATGGCCAGTCCGGCAGTCACCAGACCGCCAGGTGAATTAATGTAAAAATGAATGTCCTTATCCGGATCCTCGGACTCCAGGAATAATAACTGGGCTACAATCAGATTTGATACTTCATTATTGATGGCGGAGCCGAGAAAAATAATCCGGTCTCGTAACAGGCGGGAATAAATATCATAGGCCCGCTCACCCCGGCTGCTCTGTTCCACCACAATCGGTATCAACGGCATGGTTAACTTTCCTTTTCCACGGTCTCGGTTGTCTCTGACTTATCTGTCACAATAGCTTTATCTATAAGATATTCCACTGTTTTTTCAGCCCGAATCTGGCTTTTAAATTCGTTTACGATCTTACGTTCGTGGTAAACTTTTTTCACCATTTCCGGGGTATCGCCCACCTGTTGGGCAATCCGCCGGAAACCGGCCTCCACATCCTCCTCGCTCACCGTTATGCCTTCTCGGGCGGCGATTTTCTCCAGGATAAGATTGATCCGGGTCTGCTTTTCAGCCGGCTCCCGCATCCGCTCCATCATTTTTTCCGAGTCCAGGCCCGCAATGTTGAGACCCCGGCTCTGCAAAAGGTTAAGCTGCGAACTTAGCAGGCGCTGCTGTTCCTGGCGGACCAGGGTGGGGGGCGCCTCCACGGGATTGTTCTGATAGATCAGATCCAGCAACTGGCTCCGCATCTTTTCATACTGTTCCCGCTCACCCCGGCGCTGCAAGTCTACCCGCACCGCTTCCCGCAGTTCGGTTAAGGTCTTGAAATCCTCGCCGAACGATTGGGCCAGAGCGTCGTCCAGTTCCGGTACGGCCAGATATTTGATCTCCAGCACTTTGACTCGGAATTCCACACTTTTTCCGGCCAAGGCCGGGTTAATGAAGTCCGCCGGCACATCCAACGGGAAAGCGACGCTCTCACCTTTTGTTAAGCCCACCAGGTGTTTTTCAAAATCACCGGGAAGTTTGCCGGACCCCACCTCCAAATAAGCGTTTTCACTGCCACCGCCCTCAATGACCTCGCCCTCCGAGTATGCCTGATAATCGATGACCACAAAGTCTTTATCCTGGATGGGACGATCTTCCTCCAAAGGCTTAAGCGTGGCCCGCGACTGGCGCAGCTCTTCCATACGGTGCTCCACCAGTTCCTCGGAAATCACTACCGGTGAAGACTCGAGAGGAAGATTCAGATAATTTTCCGGGGTAAAATCCGGGGCAACCTCCAGCTCGACACTGTAGCTAAAATCATCCCCCTGCACCACCGGTGGCAGACTGCTGGGAGGCTTAACCAGCACCGGTTGGACATTTACCTCCTCCAGGGCCTCATTCAGCGATTGACGGAACAGTTCCTGAGACACCTGCTCTTCAATTTCCTTCCCATAATAACGGTGCAGTATCGACCGGGGAATCTTGCCGGGACGGAACCCTTTGATTTTGGCCTTCTTGCCCCAAGACCGGTAGGCCAGGTCCATCTGTTTCTCTACGTTCTGGGAAGGCACGGCAACCCACAGTTTGCGCTCCACCGGGCTGATTTCTTCTAGTTTCACTTCCATAGACAACACCATTGATTCCTGCTTCGTTGGATTTGTTTTTCTCAGTCAGGGCCGTCCCAGATTGACTTCTAGCCTCGGCCGGTCAGTTCCCGGGCTGGTGCGAGAGGGGGGACTCGAACCCCCACGATTGCTCGCTGGATCCTAAGTCCAGTGCGTCTGCCATATTCCGCCACTCTCGCTTCCCTTATGTACAGTAATTTCTGCAAGCACCGTTGTCAATCTTAATCATTAGCGGGCCGCAATCACCTCTTAGCAAAAAAGGCCAGTTGGCTTACTAAGACCCTGACACAGGGATCAATCATAGGGGCTAACCAGTCCACTATGATCTTCGAACCCCGCGTCTGCAAGCTGACCTTGACTCTACTTATCCGCAGATAACTCTAATGTATATCGATTATTTTCTTAAGTCAAGGTAACTGCTGTCAAACCTTCCACTGACGTTCCATCCTTAACCGGAAAACAGGACCATATACC
>VGSX01000337.1 GCA_016874895.1 Deltaproteobacteria bacterium | reverse complement strand
GTGATCTATACCACCGTGGTTCCTGACGACAGCCTGAAACTGATGGTGGTGCCCAAGGGCGGCGGCAGCGAAAATATGAGCCGGGTGCATATGTTGCGGCCCGCGGCCGGTCTGGCCGGCATCAAGGAAAAAATCGTGGAGACCATCCGGGAAGCCGGGGCCAATCCCTGTCCGCCCATTGTGGTGGGGCTGGGCATCGGCGGCACCTTCGAACAGGCGGCCCTGTTGGCCAAGAAAGCCCTGCTGCGGGAGGTGGGGACCAGAAACCCTGATCCGGAACTGGCTGCCCTGGAAGAAGAATTCCTCACCCTGATCAATGATACCGGCATCGGCCCGGCGGGGCTGGGCGGCCGCGTTACCGCCCTGGCCGTGCACCTTAATCTCATGCCGTGCCATATTGCCAGCCTGCCGTTGGCCATCAATGTCCAGTGCCACGCCAGCCGCCATAAAGAAGTGATTTTATAAGGAGACGGCCAGTCATGTCTCAAATCATCACATTAACCACCCCCCTCAGCGACCAGGATGTGGAACAATTGGCCGTGGGGGATACCGTCCTGGTGAACGGCGTCATTTATACAGGCCGGGATGCGGCTCATAAACGTCTCATCGACCTTTTGGCAGCGAACCAACCTCTGCCCCTGGATCTCAAGGGACAGATCTTGTTTTATGTGGGCCCCAGCCCGGCCCGCCCCGGCAGAGTCATCGGCGCGGCCGGGCCCACCACCAGCTATCGCATGGACCCCTATGCCCCGCAGCTCCTGCGCCAGGGGCTCAAGGCCATGATCGGCAAAGGTAAACGCTCCCCGGAAGTCATCGAGGCCATGATAGCCTACAAAGCAGTTTACCTGGGGGCCATCGGCGGCGCCGGGGCGCTCATCTCCCAGGCCATCAGAGCCGCCGAGATTATTGCTTACGAGGATCTGGGGCCGGAAGCCATCCGGCGTTTAGTGGTGGAAGATTTACCCACTATTGTCATCAATGACTGCCGGGGCAACGATCTTTACGACATCGGCCAGCGGCAGTATGCCCGCAGCCGCTAACCCGGCCCAGTCTGAGAAGGTAGTTTTACGAGACTGCGGTGTGGGCCGCATCACCCTTTTCGCCCGGAAGCGGGTCAGACCCCTTGCTGCTCCCGAATTGAGATGTTAACAATTCATTAAGCCCAATTTTTATTAGATTTTGTATTTTATTTTGGGTATAATTAAAAAATGTGTCAGCCTGCCAGCGGAAAGTTTAAAAGTAAGATATAAAGGCTTCCAGCTAGCGGGCATCGGTTCGGAGCAATAACCAGGGGTTGCGCAATTATAGGAAATATCCAAAAATAATTCATGATTGGCTGTTTTATATTATCCTGACAAGCTGAACGCGGAACCCTTTTAATACTCAGCTCTTCCCGGCAAAAACCCACACCCCTTATTGGCAATAAGATGACATATCCTGCTGATCTGGAAGTAGTGCGGCGACGCATTATCGAAAAGAAGCATAATTACCAGGATTATAATTTCGGCCCGTTAAAAGACGACGCCATCAAGACCTTCTTTGACCTGGCGCAGGAATATGAAACCCTGGAGAATCTCTTCCGAGTCTGCGTCACCGTCATCCAGGAATTTTTCGGCCTGGAGAGCCGCCTTTTCCTCACCTGCAGCGGCCTGGGTTGTCTGGAATACGTCTGCGGCAGCCTGGACGGGGTCCAGAATCAACGCATCGCGGCCCCGGATGACATTCATCTGTCAAATACCGCCTACGGTGTGAACGATTCCTGGGTGATCCCGGTGCGGGGCAACCGCCTCTTAGTGGACCGCCTGCCTTTTTTCGCCAAAGACCAGGTCATCGGCATGCTGGAGATTTTCCCGGCCCGGGGTTTAACCGAGGGCGACAAGTTTTTCCTGGAAAAATACGCCAACCGGCTGGGATACGCCCTGCACAATAAAATAATCACCTCCCAGAATATCCAGCACATCCGTTTTATCAACAGTCTGGTGGGGGATATCGAGCACAACGTCATCATACCGAATATCTCCCTGAGCCTCTATCTGCGGCATGTCAAAAAAAAGATTGCCGAACTGCGGGACCTGGTGCTTAACCCGCCGGCGGCTACTGAGGCCTGTCCGGACTTTGTGGCCACCGCCCGGGAGTTAACTTTCGGCATCGAATCCGACTGCCAGGTTTTTGAAAAACAGTACCGGGGCGTCAGCCTCTTTCTGGAGTCCCTGTTCCGGCCCGGCCACTTTCAAAAAGGTCACCTGGTGCTGCGTAAACGCAAGTGTAACGTCCGCAGCGAGATCATCCAGCCGCAACTGGAGCTATTCCTGCCCAAACTGCGGGAGCGGGGTATCGAAATCGACGAGAGCCTGGGGGGGGTGCCCGAAGAAGATTTCACCCTGATGGTGGACAAAGGCTTAATGGCCCAGGTGTATGCCAATCTGTTGTCCAATGCCGTGAAATACACCCGCCACTCCCCCTGGGGCCGGAAATATCTGTCTTATGGACGCCGCCTGATTCCCGATTTTTTCGGGCAAGGCAAGGACGGGGTGCGCTTCAACGTTTTTTCCTCCGGCCCCCACATCCCCCCCAGGGAACGGGAGTTGATCTTCGAGGAAGGCTACCGGGGCAGCAATATCGAGGGTGAGGTGGGCACCGGCCGGGGCCTTTACTTTGTCCGAAACGTGGTGGAAACTCATGGCGGCCAGGTGGGGTGCGAACAGACCCCGGACGGCAATGATTTTTACTTCGTCCTCCCCGTGTTCAGCGACCAGGAGAGCCCTGCCGAACCGCTGGCCACCGAAACCCCGCCAGCCTGATATCTTAGTCAGCCTTTAGCTCCAGGTAGGCGTTCAGCTTTCAGCAAAAACAATGGGTTAGGCAAACTAATCGAGAAACCAGCGATCTGCTATGCTGCAACAACTATTTGAATTTAAAGCCTTAGCTGGAGGCTGTAAGCTGACCGCTGAACGCTTACAGCTCACCAACTAACATTCCGCAGAATAATCGCTTCGTCTGAGACCAATTTTGATCATGGTAGCAAAAATCAAAGGGTTAGTGCCAGTCGCCAACCCTTTTTTTGTTAGGGTGTGAGAGTGAGAGTTTGGGTGAGACTGTAAATTTGCAATAATAAGAATTGGTTGCATAGAGATCGGCTGTTCCAGGGGAAAAGATAACTGCATATAACGCAACCAAAGAGTTGACATCGAGCACCGGGGGCTGAGCGGTTATCTTTCTTTCAGCCGATGCCATAAGCCCTCCCGCGGTGGTCCGGTGTCCTCTGGTTGAGGTTCAGGCTTCTCTTCCGTTACTTTCTTCATTTCTTGCTCCTCGCCAATAAACTTGACGCTGTGCAAAAAGACGAAGCAGACCTTATTTTCGAAGCCACCATAAGATGCATTGAAGACCGTAATCATGCCATCTCTCTCATTGCAATGTCTTAAATAATCGCTGGTACGGCGAAACTTGAACTTCTCCTCCTCGTTGAGCTGGAAACCCTCATAATGGCTATCCTCATATTCGCCTTCTTTTTCAGATCCGCTAAATTTCGCATGAATATTAATATAACCGACCATTTGCGAGCCATCTAAAAATTGGATGACAACCTTGCGAACCTCCATGTTGTATTGCACCGTTGTTTGTGGACGGATAATTTTCACACTCATCGGGATACCTCCTGCCTGTTTTTTAATATCCTGCTGTTCCTCAAAACATCAACCTCGAGCTTATGGGCTAACCGGAAATAGTCATAGATGTCAGCCTGCTGATCCGCAATAGTGACGAACTGCACCAGAGATAATTCCTCTTGCAGTTGAGCCGT
>VGSX01000336.1 GCA_016874895.1 Deltaproteobacteria bacterium | reverse complement strand
CTATCTCGCAGTTGACCCGGCCCATCTGGCTCTGGGAAACGGCTCCATTGAACTGATCTATCTCCTGCCCCGGGTTTTTTCCTTTGCCGCCGCCACCCTGCCGGCCCCGGGATTCAGCGAATACGAGTATGCCGTCCGGCTTACCCGAAGCCAGTGCCGCTATGTTTATCTCAAGTCGCCCGACTACGTCTGGGATCTGCCGGTGCTCCTGGATGCCGTGACCCAGGGCGGTTTGATCTTTCTGTGCAATCCTAACAATCCCACCGGCACGCTCCTGTCCCGGAGCGATCTGGAAGCCCTATTGGCGGCCTTGCCCCCCTCGGCATTGTTGGTCATGGATGAGGCCTTTATTGACTTCGTGGACCGATCCCAGGAGCTGACCCTGATCCCCCAAGCCATCCGAGATCCCCGTCTGCTGGTCCTGGGCTCCCTGACCAAATTTTTCGCCCTGCCGGGGCTCCGCCTGGGCTATCTGGCCGGCGCGGCCGAACTCATCAGCCGGCTGGCCGCCTTTCTGCCGCCCTGGAATATCAATAGCCTGGCCCAGGCCGCGGGGGCGGCGGCCCTGGGAGATAAAAAATATATTGAAAATTCCCGAAATTATATCAATCAGGCCAGGGAAAGATTATACGAGGAGTTAAAAACCATTCCCGGCCTCAATCCCCTCAGGCCCACCGCCAACTTTATTTTCTGCCGTCTGGGGCCGGACCTGCCCCGCGCCCCGGAGGTAGTGGAGCACATGGGGCACAAGGGCTTTCTGCTCCGGGACTGCTCCAATTACCGGGGGCTGGATGACCGCTGTCTGCGCCTGGCAGTCCGCCGCCTCAAGGACAACCAGGCCCTGGTGACCGCGCTGCGAGAACTCTTGTCCCATGGGCTATGAGTTGCTTCTGGCTTACCTGTTGGACATCATTTTGGGCGATCCGCGCTCCTGGCCGCACCCCGTGCGGTGGCTGGGTCGGCTCATAAGCTCCCTGGAATCTCCCTTGCGCCGGACCTTTGCCCGACCCCGGTTGGCCGGGGTCGCTCTGGCGCTCATCTGCCTGGCCATAACCGCGGGTTCAGCCACACTGGTGGTTTACCTGGCCTCCGGCCTGCACCCGCTGCTGGGGGCCGCGGCCGGGGTGATTCTCATCTATTGGGCCATTTCCGTCAAAGACCTGGCTGATCACGCCTGGGCGGTATACCATCCCCTGAGCCGGGGGGACCTGCCCGGGGCCAGGGAGGCTTTGACCAACATTGTGGGCCGGGAAACGTTTGAGCTTTCCGAAGCCGGGATTATCCGCGCCACCGTGGAGACCATTGCCGAGAACACGGTGGATGGCGTTTTGTCCCCCCTGTTCTACGCCGCCCTGGGGGGGCCGGTCATGGTTTGGGTCTATAAAACCGTTAGCACCCTGGATTCCATGGTGGGATATAAGCAGGAGCCGTACCGGGAATACGGCTGGGCCGGGGCTCGCCTGGACGACCTGTTCAACTGGCTGCCGGCCCGTCTCAGCGGTGTTTTCTTCACCCTGGCGGCTTGGCTCACCGGCCTGGATGGTCGGCGGGCCTGGAAGATATTCCGGCGTGATGGCCGGTTGCACGCCAGTCCCAATGCCGGCTGGCCGGAAGCCGCCATGAGCGGGGCCCTGGGCCTGCGTCTGGGCGGCCCCAATGTTTATCACGGCGAACTGGTCCCTAAGCCCTGGATCGGAGACGGCCTTCAGGAGCCCGTTACCCAGGATATCCTCAGGGCCATCCACCTGCTCTACGTAGTCAGCGGCCTGGCGGTGATTTTCTTCGCCTCCATGTCCTTGTTGGTGAAAATGCTGTTGACTTGAGAAAACCGTTTCCGTAAAATGGGGCATTCTTTTTCAAAAAAGAAGTTATGAGCCTTCCCAGCCGGCCGCTGCCGGTCAAACCCTTGGTCAGCCTGATTTTTGCTCAACCGGCCCTGGAAACCACGGTCTTCCGGTGTCTGGCGGATGTCCTGGGACCGCCGGATATGGTCAGCGGATGGTTGAGTTTCCAGCAGACCCACTATTACGAGCCCGAAATGGGCCCCGATTTGCAGCGCCGGTTAGCTGTCTTTTTACATCTGGCTGACCCGGTGGAGCTCTGCCATTGGAAGGCCTGGACCAATGCCCTGGAAAGCCGCCTGTCTTTAGGGGGCCGCCGGGTGGTGAACATTGACCCCGGCTATATCTCCCGGGAACGGCTGGTTTTGGCCACCGGTAAGAATTACACTCACCGTCTGTACCTGGGACAGGGACTTTACGGGGATTTAAGCCTGATTTATCAAAAGGGGGCCTGGCAGCCCTTGGCCTGGACCTATCCGGATTATGCCAGCCCCGAGTTTCTGGATTTTTTTGCCCAGGCCCGGAAAAAATATCTCTGGCAGTTGCGTTGTCTGGGGGAAATAAAGAAGCCGGGAAATGCGGCCCGGAGAAAACCGCCAGTCTCGCATATCCCGGATTGATAGGTAAAGCGGGTGAGGGAATGACATGATAAAAAGCATGACCGCCTTCGGCCGGGGCGAAGCCGAGGGTTCCAACTGCAAAATGGCCGTGGAAATCCGCACCTTGAATCACCGCTTCCTGGACCCTCATCTCAGGATGCCCCGGTCCCTGCTGGGCCTGGAGGACCGCCTGCGCCGGTTGATTGCCGGCCGCCTGGCCCGGGGCCGGGTGGAGCTCACCGTCGTTATGGGCTACCTCGGGCAGAGCCCCCGCTCCCTGGTGGTGGATCAGGGCTTGCTCAAAGAGGCCGCGGCCCTCCTGACAGCCATTCAGAAAGAGTGGAACCTGCCGGAACCCTGGGGCTGGGACCAGTTGCTGGGGTTTCCGGAGGTGGTCTCGGTGCAGGAAAGCTCGCTCGCAGATGAGGAGGCCCTCTGGTCGGTGCTGGCCGCAGCCGCCCAACGGGCCCTGGAAATAGTTGACGGCATGCGCGGCCGGGAAGGGGAATACCTCCGGGCGGAGCTTTTGGGGCTGTTAGAGAAGATTTCCCTGCAGGTTGAGATAATCCGCCAATGCGCGGCGACGGTGCCCTTGCTGTATCGGGAAAAGCTGGCAACCCGGCTGGCCCAGCTGCTTCCCGAAGGCAGCCCGGTGGACCCCCAACGCCTGGCCCAGGAGGTGGCCATACTGGCGGACCGGGCCGACATCAGCGAGGAACTGGCCCGGTTGGGCAGCCATCTGGAGCAGTTCCGGGCCACCCTGAATGCCGGGGGTCCGGCGGGGCGCAAACTTGATTTCCTCATCCAGGAAATAAACCGGGAAGTCAATACCATCGGCTCCAAGGCGGCCGAGGTAAACATTTCCCAGGCGGTTATCGCCGTTAAAAGCGACCTGGAACGGCTGCGGGAGCAGGTGCAGAATTTGGAGTAGGCCGTCAGCTTCCAGGATAGTTGACTCATTCTGTAAGTCAGAGGCTTTGCTCCCCTAAATTCAAGTGGGCAGGCACGGAGGCCCGCCCCACCAGTAAAATTCCTGGCCGAAAACTGAAAACCGAAAACTGCCTTTTAACCGGTTCACCCGAGGATGGTTGGTGATGCCCCCAAAAGAAACGTCTCTAGTCAATATCGGCTTTGGCAATACGGTGGTGGCCGCCCGCATCGTGGCCATTGTCACCCCCGGCTCGGCCCCCATGAAACGCCTGCGGGAAGATGCCAAAAATGAACAGCGCCTGGTGGATGCCACCCACGGCCGCAAGACCCGGGCCATTATTATTACTGACAGCAATCATATTATTCTCTCCGCAGTGCAGCCCGAAACCTTGTCGCAGCGCTTTTTCGGTGACGGCGCCGGCTCCCGCTCCGTTA
>VGSX01000335.1 GCA_016874895.1 Deltaproteobacteria bacterium | reverse complement strand
TTTTTTAGTTGCCGACAGCCTGTCCCTTATGCTAAGTGAATGAGATAAAGAGGCTTATAGCTGCCAGCTTTCGGCTCGGGGAGTAATTATTTGAAAAAAATCTTCATCTGTCGGGGCGGTTCGCGCCCCGCCCCGACGGCTAGATTTTCAGGTGCTGAGGTGCCCCAAAGAGGTCGCGATTGTTCCGTACCGTAGGGGCAACCCCCTGTGGTTGCCCTGACTTAATGTTCCAGTTGCTCAACCGACTGCTGTCCGAACGTCGGACGGGGGCAACCCCCTGTGGTTGCCCTGACTTAATGTTCCTCTTTGGTTGGTCAATATAGCGATATTTTTGTGTCATGCATCTAGGATGGAATGAATCAGGATTTTGGGCTGCAGAGGGAACAATCCTTATTTTTCCTGATCGGCTCTTCCAGACAGAGGCACAGGTCCCCGTCAAAACCGAACAGCCGCTCCAGGAGGGCCGGACCCAGACCGGCCAGCAGGCGCATTGCTTCCAGGGCCATGACCCCCCCCAGAATGCTGCTCATGGGCCCCATCAGGGCTGGCTTACCGTGGTTATTGGCCTTTAAGGCGGTGCACTCCAGGCAAAGGCCCTGACCCGGCTTCAGCGTCGCCACATAACCCCGCATGCCTTGGGTCCAGGCCAACACTAAAGGTTTTTTACTTTTTATGGCGGCACGGTTGAGCACTGAGGCGGTCCGGCCGTCTCTGAGATCGGCCAGGATCAGGTCAACTCCCTGGATAAGCTTTAAGGCATTCTGATCACAGACTTTTCTCTCGGAGGCCTCCACCTCCACAAAGGGATTGGCCTCCCGCAGGCGTTGACCCATGATCATCGCCCTGTATTTATTCAAATCTTTTTCCCGATAAACCCCATGGTCGCACAAATCCGGCAAAGCAACGCGATGTGCATCCACCAGCCTCAGATGCCCCAACCCAGCGGCCACCAGATTTAATGCTGCACTGGAGACGAGACCATCGGCCCCGGCAAGGAAGACCGTGGCAGCTTTTAATTTCTTCTGGGATGCCAGGCCCCAATCGGGCAGGCGCAGTTGTTTGTCATATCGGGCCATTTCCGCCGGGCTTAAGTTATCGAACAAGGGAAGAGGCAGGTTATTTAGGGATTCCAAGAGAGTATCCTCAAAACCCGATAGTTCTTTAAAGTGGGTTCTCTGAATTCATATCGGCGTGCCTGGGGATTTTCATGAATGGACTTCTTGATATTATGGTTATCTGTTATATTACCAAGAAAATACAAAGGATGCAGGCGTCGTCCTTACATGCAATGATAGTGAAATGATTCAGGAGGGGGGTTATGACAGGCATAACACGGTGGTTGGTGGTATTGCTGCTGGCTTTTGGGTTGGCGGGGGCATGTGGTGGCTGGGATGAGGCGTCTGGACAAACTCCTCAAAGCGGCTGGGAATTTTTTTCTTCCCCCACCAGGAGCCCCTCAGACACCCGATGGGGCAGCTACAAGAATGAACTGCGGCTGGAACGGGAGGCAGCCGTTGCCAAACATAATTATTGCCCCACCGGAGGCTGCGTCGTCCGCCTGGAAAACGTGGTCGTAAACCCCCCGCGGGTGCAACGGGGCCGCCCGGCTGCCATCGGTCTGACCTATACCATTCTCACGTCGGACAATGTCGGCATCCCGGTCACCATCATCCGGGAAATTGTCCATGCGGGCAACTCCTTAGGCCGGACCACCTCGAAAAATCTCCGCACCCCCAACGGCACCTTTACACAAGAAGTGAACTTCACCCTGCCAGCCGACTCTGCCCCAGGGCTTTACACGCTCAAAACCCGGGTGGTCACCGGCTTCGGCCAGGATGAAAAAAGCATCGATTTCACGGTAGACTGAGCCTCGCGGCGAGGCGCCCCCGCGTATTGCCCCCGGGATGGGATTGCCCCGTCCTGGCCAGCCGCCGGGTATAAACCGGTCAAGATACGCAGCTTCCGTAGCGGCAGCCAGGCCTGCTCACCCTGGAAGTCTCCGGTCTCAGGCCGCAGAACTGTGCAGTCCCGGGGATCGTTGCTGGTCGTGCAACAAAAACTTACAACCCGGGGGAACTGCCTGCAATTTGTTAATGTTCGGCCCTGGGCCCCGAGGTGCCACCGAATTTTTAATTAACCGCCTTGAGGGGAAACGTAATCAGAAGTCAGTGAAGGAACTCCGACCCCGCCATCCTGATATCCGGCCCCCAGGAGTCCGTGATTCCCAATGCCTCGGCCATGCTGTCCCAGTCCAGGAAAGTAACCACGCGCTGCAGCCCCGGCCCGCCCTCCGGGCCGAAGAGCACCGCCCACCAATAATAGCGGCCCTCCCTGTCTTCCAACAGTTTGTTGGCGCCGCAGATCCCCTGCCAGGTTTTCAGCACCCGGGCCTCCAGATAAACGGTCCCGTCCCAGGCATCCTCAATGATCAGCGGCTGAAAATCCCGCTTAACTGCCGGCTCAGTATTCGATGGTGCCATCGATGATCCCCTCCATCTGCTGCAGGGTCGGGACTATCGTCGGGTCCCCGCCGGTGATCTTCAAAAGATAATGCAACTGTTCAATTTCCCGGGCGGCCTGCCGCTGCGTGACCTGCAATAACACCTTGTTGGAAAGCTGATCCAGCCGTAACACCTTCCCCGGACCGGTGCCCGGTTGGACTTCCTGCCGCTGCCGTTTTCTCTGCGGATCAAACTGAATGACCATTAGTCCTACCCCTCCTAAACAATTATCTTAATGTTTTAGGACTGTTATATTTAATAGGGGTAGAAAAAGCCAACACACATGGGACAGATGTCACACAACCGGGAAGATGGGAGTTTATGAGAGGATTGTTTCGGGTGCGGAGGTATTACTTCAGGCGAAAATTCCCACGTAGGGGCAGGCCCCCGTGCCTGCCCGAAGAAAATATTTTCATAACCGGGGATGGCCCATCCGGCCATGACTGTTTCGGTTTTCAGTTTACCGTGCCCCCCCCTTAAAAACTATGCCTTACCTACAAGTTTATAAAAGGCGGCCAAGTACAGCTTGGCGGGATTTCGGGTTCCCAAGTGCAACTCGGGAACCAGGATGAAAGTCCCCCTTTTGTAAAGGGGGATTTAGGGGCAATACTGTTTAGTTAAGCAAGGTGGAACAGGCTGCCAGCCTGTTCATCAACGCACAGGCTGGAAGCCTGTGCCACCTATTATTCCCAGGCTTCCTCGATTTTGCTGAGTATGGCGGTTTTGACGGGTTGGATCTTCCGGTAGACCTCTTCGGGGGGGCGGAGATGGCCGTCCACGTTGAGGAGGTCCCGTTCCACGGCGATGTCGAAAAGGCGTTCGTTTTCTTCGAGATACGGCCGGATGAGCTGCCAGTCGGCTTCGGTGAAGGGGACTAGTTCGCCGCCGTTAAGCTGGTCCGGGCCCACCATGCCGTAGGGGTCCCGGATATAGACGGCGCCGCCGGAGGCCAGGGAAAAGAGGTTGGCGCCGGGATAGGGCGTCGGCTGCCGACGGATGCGGCCCCGCTCATCGAACTCCATACCGTTGACAATGACAAAACCGCCGTCTTTAAAGACATCCCCGGCCATGAAGGATTCGGCCAGAAAGTCCAGGGCGGTGCCGTTGATCACCACCCGGGGGCGGCCCACGGCGTTGATGAGGGGCCGGCCGGCGGCATTGCCCATGACGTAAACCTCCCCGCCCTTGGCGCCGTACATGAAGGTCTGTCCTACGTCGCCGTAAACCACCAGTTTGCCCAGCTTCATGATCTGGCCCAACTGATCCTGGGCATTGCCATGGACATATACTTCCATGCCATCGATGCCCGAGGCCAGGTAGTCGCCGGAACTGCCGTACACGTCGAGGCGGACGCCCTCGGTGCCCAGG
>VGSX01000334.1 GCA_016874895.1 Deltaproteobacteria bacterium | reverse complement strand
AGTTCTTCATCAAAAAGAAGCTCATCCGTGTCAATAACCCGTTTTCGGCCCATTTTTTAAAAACCCTTTCTTATAGTAGCCTACCGGTAGGCTACCGGTAGCCTTCAACCCTTTTCCCCGTGCCCAAACCTGGATGACCGGGCGGCTTTATACCGATTGAAACTTTTTACAAAGGGTGTCGGTTGGGCGGTTTTTTTTGACCATCAAAACCTTTGGGACGACGTAAACCAATTTCCCATCGAACCTCCAAGAAGCAATGCCCGATTAATATGTTCATCAAGGCAAACTCCTAAGCCTCTGCGGGTTGGCTTCTCTCCTTCCTTAAAATCCTATGATACGCAAATGTGCCTCGCAGTCCCTGGATGAAGATTATATTGCCAAAAAACGCCGCTGCTACTCCCATGAAAATGAGACCTGTTTCGATGGGATTGGAGCCTATGGCAATCCTCCCACCAAGACGTTTCGATTCAAGGACTATACATAGAACAAGGAAGCCTATAGCTAATAAAGTAAGCAATAAAAAATAGATAAGCATTATTAAACTACAGACCCTACTCTTTTTATATATGCCAAAAGTTAAGCAAAACGGTACGCCAACTGATGCAAGTGCATTCAACACGTTAATTAACTGCTTGGCATAGCTAACAATAAAGAGAAAAGGAATAATCACAGATAGGCTGCTGACCACTAATCCAGCCGTAACCGCTTCTTTAATCGCCTTATTTGCCGACTCTATATCTGTGATAGGGTAAAAATATTTCGCAATCCAGCTCTTTACTGGGTGTTGTCGCCCTTCTGTTGATTTTTTACAATGTGGACACCAGTCTCCGTAGCCGCCATCTTCAACAATAGCTCTATAAGCATCCCATTTTCCACAGAACGGACATTGCTTCAAACCGGCTTCTTTTTTTCTCTGAATCTCTTCATCTGGTTCTGGCGAAACAATCTCATCTTGAGGCTGTGCTTCAATAGGCTCTATTTTCTTTTCTTCAGGAGGAGGAGGGGGAGAGGCTTTGACATCCTTCTCCAACCATTCACCACAATGCTTACATTTAATGGCCTCATCCTGTATTTCCTCAGCACAGTAGGGACATTTTTTCATGGCCCACTACCTCCTCATCTTTCCTTTGAAACCTTTCAAGCAGTCCATGCTACCCCAACCACCTTCCTGGAAAGCCAGAAGAATTAAAGCCCTACGGCTCCTTGAGCTTATGGATTAATCATTTCTCCGTTAAAGTGGGATGTCACTGAAATCCTCCGCCTTCTTCCCGACGAATTCCATCTTGTCCACCACGATCTCCGTGGCATAGTATTTACGGTCGTCTTTCTCCCACTCCCGGTACTGATTCTCCCGACAAGGGAATTGCAGAACTTAGAATTGCCAAACAGAGGAACGGGCCGGTCCATCTGCCGTTCAAACGGCCGCCAAGAGAAATGCAGCGGATGCCTTTGATTTTTCAGGTAATCCCAATCTTTATCATTATCAAAATAAAGTTTTATGAGCCCTTCTAAGACTTCCTTCTCGATATTAATAAGTGCATTTCCACGCTTTTCAAAGAGACCATTAAAGGGAAATTCGCTCGCGATTTCAATGAGATTTGGCCACTTTTGGTAGTGGGCCGCTACAACCCCAGGCCGGAAGGAAAAGCGGTTGCTTTCATCCGGCTGGGCCTGTTGGTATTGGGCGTTGAAGTCTGGAGCGTTGAGACTCTCCAGCAAATCGGCCCGTTTGCTTGCCCCCCAGAAATGCCGGAAGCGGACCGTGGGGGCGCCCCGGTGCTGCTCTTGCCGCACCATCAGGCCGATGGCGGTGCCCACCCGGATACCCTCCCGGTTGGATTCCGTGGAAAAGACGGAGGGGTCGGGCCTGCCCTCCGGGGTGACCTTGCCGGTCTCCCGGCTGTCGCCGTTCAGGCAATCGAACCACAGGGCGTCGAACTCCGAGAGGAAACGCTGGCGCATGACCACAAACGAGGGGTCCCCCAGGTAGGAGAAGTTGGAGATATAGCAGACCACGCCCTTGCCGGTCTTTTCGGCGATGCGGCGCTCGGCCAGGCGGAAGAAGCGGACATAGAGGTCGTCCAGGTTGAACTTTTTGATGCCCCACCGGGAAATCAACCCCTCCTTGTAAGGCTCCACCAGCCCCTGCTCCTCCTGGGGGCTCACCCCGGCGAAGGCGTTGTAAGGGGGATTGCCCAGGATCACCAGGATGGGTTTGTCCCGCTTGACTTCTTCGGCGGCGTCCCGCTCCTCGGCCAGCTCCGGGAAGATAAGCCGCTGCTTGGGGCCCTGGGGCGGCTCCCAGCCGGTCAGGGCATTGGTGAGATAGACCCCGGCCCGCTCGTTGGCGCCGGCGGCCAGGGGCGCGCCCAGGTTCTGCACGTAGAGGCCCACCTGCAAGTGGGCCACCACGAAGGGGGCGGGGAGGATCTCGAAGCCGAAGACCCGGCTCAGGGCCGCCTTTTTGACGTCGGCCCCCACCAGGGCGTCATCGCCTTTGGCCCGGAGGGTGGCGGTGATGCGCGTCAAGACCTCCACCAGATAGGCGCCGGTGCCGCAGCAGGGGTCCAGAACATAGACCCGGGGATCGGCCAGGCCGTCGGGCAGGTCCAGTTCCTGGCGCAAGACGGTATCCACCCGGGCCACCATGTACCGGACGATTTCCGGCGGGGTGTACCAGACGCCCAGGTCCTTGCGGAGCTGAGGATCGAAGGCTTCCAGGAAGGGTTCGTAGAAATACTGGACGGCGTGGCCTTCCTCGAACTGGTCGAAGAAGGAGGCCCGGTCCACCCGGTTCAGGGTGGTCTCGGTCCACTCCAGGACCTCCACCAGCCCCAGGGGGCCGAGCTTGGCGGGGGTCGCCAGCTGCTCGAACAAGGCCCGGATCATGGGAACATGGAGATACCAGACGGTCTCCCGCCAGTTGAAGCGGGCCTGGCGGTCGGTGCGGGGATGCTGTTTGTCCCACAGGACCCAGGCGGAGAACACCCCATAGAAGATGGTCTGCACCAGGGTGGAGCGGAAGAAGTGCTCGCCCTTGCCGGGGTCGGCTTTGGTGCCCTCGAATTTCAGCCCCAGGGCCTCTTCCAGGGCGGCCCGGAGTGTGTCCAGGGCCGGGAGGGCGACTCCGGCCATGCGGGCCTTGGCGTCCCGGGCGTATGAGGCCAGGAACCAGGCCAGGTCCTTGGGGGCGGCAAGTGGGGCGGCCTGGAGCATCACTCGCTTGAGGTATTCGAGGCAGCGTTCGCCGTGGGCCGCGGCCAGGCGCCGGGGGTGGGCGGCTTCTTTCCAGAACTCGGCTTCGCTGGCGGCCAGGCGGTAGGCCTCCAGTTTGGCGGGTTTACCGTCGGCGTCCTGCCCTACCAGCAGAAAATCCCGCAGGTTGGTCACCAGGACTTGACGATATTTCCCCCAATACCGGGAGACCTGCTCGCCGTCGGCGGTGAGCCAGGCGTCCACGCTGGCGGGCTTCACCTCGATAACCCCACGGGCCGGGATGGCGCCGGGCAAGGGTTCGGCGGCGGACTTCTGGAACTGGTCGGGGGTGAAGAGGCCGCCGTCCGGCAGACCGGCTCCCCGGTTTTTCAGGTTGATGATGCAGCGGACTTTGGGCTTGAGGGTCTTACCGATTTCGTTGAGCAGATTGGCCAGGGCCGGATAATAGGCAGTCTCGGGAACGGCCGCCCCTGTGGAGCGGATGTCGTAGATTTCCCGGATGTAGGTTTCAAAGGGATTCATCCGCGGCCATTATGCCACGGGTGGAGTGATACCAAGTTGCCATCTAACAAGTAATATTGAGATATGGAAAATTCGTCATCGAACGAAGTTTTTCCGGGTTACTAGCGAGATCATTCAAGCCCAGGCAGAGGTTGTCCTCTACCTCATCAAGATTC
>VGSX01000333.1 GCA_016874895.1 Deltaproteobacteria bacterium | reverse complement strand
GCTGATGTATACCAGTTGCGGCTGGTTTTTTGATGAACTATCCGGCATCGAGACGGTGCAGGTAATCCAGTACGCCGGCCGCGCCCTGCAGATGGCCAGAAAACTCTTTCCGGACAACCTGGAGGATGGTTTTTTGCAGCGTCTGGCAGCCGCCCAAAGCAACATCCCGGATCACGCCGACGGGAGGCGCATTTTTGAAAAGTTTGTCAGACCGGCCATGGTGGACCTCCTGGAAGTGGGGGCTCACTATGGCATCAGCTCCCTGTTCGAAGACTATAGCGAACAGGACAGCATTTTCTGCTACGACATCACCCGGCAGGACTACCGCCGCACCGAAACCGGCAAGAAAACTCTGGTTATCGGTCGTATTGAGGTCACCTCCAAGATAACCTATAACTCCGGCCTCGTAAGTTTCGCGGTGCTGCATTTCGGGGACCATAATATCATCGGTGGCGTGAGTTTTTTTCAGGGTCAGGAAGCCTATGAAGCCATGGCCTGGGAAGTGACGGAGGTCTTTGCCCGGGCGGATTTCCCGGAAACCATCCGCCGCCTGGATGGACATTTCGGTGACCATATGTATTCCCTGCGTTCTCTGTTCCGGGACGAACAGCGCATGGTCCTGCAGCAGATTATGGATTCCTCGCTCCAGGAAGTTATGAGCGCTCATCATCAGATTTATCGAAACAATGCGCCTTTCATGCGGTTTTTAACGGACCTGAGGGCGCCGTTGCCCAAGGGTTATCGGGTCACCGCCGAATTGGTCCTTAACTATAACCTCGGTCAGGCTTTGGCGGCGGAAGCCCCGGATGTGGACCTTATCTCGGGTCTCCTGCGGGAGATAGATCTTCTTCACATCGAGATCGACGCCAAAGCCCTGGAATTCACCCTGCGGCGGTCGGCCCAGCGCCTGGTCGAGGAGTTTTTCGTAAATCCGGCCAATCTGGACCTCCTGCGCCGTCTCGGGGCCCTGGTGGAACTGGCGAACAGCCTGCCTTTTGAGGTTAACCTCTGGACAGTGCAGAATAAATGTTACGATCTGCTGCATCGCGTTTATCCCGAAAAGAGATGGCTGGCGCAGCAGGGGGACGATGCGGCCCAAGCCTGGGTTGAACCTTTTCTGTCCTTAACGACTCGACTTAATCTGGCAATTCCTGCCGCCTGAGAAAAATGGGGAGAAATTCATGTCCAGGACTCGCATTCCCACCGCCACCTATCGCCTGCAGTTGCACGCCGGCTTCACTTTCTCCCAGGTTTCCGGGGTGGTCTCCTATTTATGGCAATTGGGCATCTCCGATATTTATGCTTCCCCCCTGTTCAAGGCCCGGCGGGGCAGTCTACACGGCTATTCGGTGACCAACCCCCTGGAGCTGAACCTGGAGTTGGGCTCCCGGGCCTCCTTCGACGCCCTGGGCAGAAAGTTGCGCTCCCATAAGATGGGTCTGCTGCTGGACGTGGTTCCCAACCACATGGCCCTGAGCAAGGGTAATCCCTGGTGGCAGGATGTCCTGGAAAACGGCCAGAGCTCTCCCTATGCGGTTTTTTTCGATATCGACTGGCAGCCTCCTTGCCGCACCCTGGCCCATAAGGTCTTAATCCCCGTTTTAGGCCGACCCTATGGACAGTGCCTGGAAGATCAGGAGTTGACCCTGGAGCTGACCCCGGAGGGCTTTGTGGTGAATTACTATGACCACAGTTTTCCCCTGGACCTGCACAGTTACCTCCCGCTGCTGACCCACCGCCTGGATGAACTGAAAAACGCCCAGGGAGAAGAGAGCCCGGATGTTATCAGAATCATGGGGGTAATCACTTTAGTCCAGAATCTGCCTCCCCGCACCACTACTGGGGCCAAAAAGCGCCGGGAGCGCCTGCATTGGCGGGACGTGACCAAAAAAAGCCTGTGGCTGCTTTATGAACACTCACCCAGGCTAAGAGAATTCCTGGATGAAAATCTCCGCATTTTTAACGGCCGCCGGGGTGATCCCGCCAGCTTTGATCTGTTGGATAACCTGCTGCGGGAGCAGCCCTACCGCCTGGCCCACTGGCTGGTATCGCTGGAAGTGATCAATTACCGGCGCTTTTTTAGTATCAATGACCTCATCGGCATCCGGGTGGAGGACCCCCAGGTCTTTGAGGCCACCCACAATCTGCTCTTCAAACTGGTGGAGGAAGATAAGGTCACCGGCCTGCGCCTGGATCATATCGACGGACTCTACGATCCGGCCGGCTATGTGCAGCGCCTCCAGGACCGGCTCCAGGCCATAAAAAAGACCGAGGCTGATCAGCCCTTTTATGTAGTGGTGGAGAAAATTCTGGAGGCGGCGGAGCAGCTCCCGGAGGACTGGGCCGTGGGCGGCACCACAGGTTACGATTTCCTCGGCCTGGTCAACAACCTGTTTGTCCAGGAGGCCGGTTTACGGGAGTTGGAGCGGCTTTATCATGATTTCACGGCGACCACGGCAGGCTGGCGCGATGTGGTCTATGACCAGAAGAAGTATATCATGGCTTCCCTTTTCGGCGGCGAGGTCAGGAGCCTGGAGGAAGAACTGGTCGGCCTGGCGGCCAGGGACCGGCACGCCATGGATGTCTCCCGGCAAGACCTCCTCCAGGCCCTCATCGAGGTAACCGCCTGCCTCCCCGTATACCGCACCTATGTTTCGAGTTACGATATCTCCGCCAGGGACCGCGGCTACGTGGAAGAAGCGGTGGCCGAAGCCCGGCGTCGGCAGCCGGTTCTGGGAGAGTTGGCCCTGCTTTTTTTAAGGCAGGTCCTGCTCCTGGATTTTCAAACCGGACTGCCGGAGGAACACAAAAAGGCCTGGCTGCGCTTTGTCTGCCGCTGGCAACAGTTCACCGGCCCCATCATGGCCAAGGGGCTGGAGGACACTGCAGCCTATGTTTATAATCCCCTCGTGTCCCTCAATGACGTGGGCGGCTTTCGCCATGCCGTGGGGCTGGCCGAATTTCACTCTTTTAACGAAATGCGGCAGCGCCGCTGGCCAACCACCATGAACGCCACCTCCACCCACGACACCAAGCGCAGCGAGGATGTCCGGGCCAGACTCAATGTGCTCTCAGAGATGCCGGAGGTCTGGGGTCAAAAACTCAATCAGTGGCGCCGGTGGAATGCTCCCAAAAAGAAAACCGGGGACGGCGGAGGAATTCCCGATCCCAACGAAGAAATTTTCCTCTACCAGACCCTCCTGGGAGCCTGGCCGCTCCAGGAAGAAGAGGTGCCGGAGTTCCAGGACCGGCTCAAGGAATACCTCGTCAAGGCCCTGCGAGAGGCCAAGGTGCACTCCCTCTGGCATAATCCCCACCAGGAATATGAGCAGGTAGTGCTGGAGTTTGTTGCGGCCATCTTAAGAGACGACGCCGACAATGAATTCCTCCCGGACTTCTTGGACCTGCAAGGCCGCCTGGCCTACTATGGCGCCCTGAATTCCCTGTCCCAGGTGTTGCTCAAGGCCACGGTGCCGGGGGTGCCGGATTTTTACCAGGGGAATGAATTGTGGGACTTCAGTCTGGTGGACCCGGACAACCGGCGGCCGGTGGATTTCAAGCTGCGGCAAAAGCTCCTTAAAGAGCTCATGACCCGGGAGGCCAGAGGGGACGCCTTCCTGCTGCCCGAACTGTTGGCTCAGTGGCGGGATGGGCGCCTGAAAATGTTCCTTACCCATAAGGCCTTGCAGATCCGCCGAGGTCTTTCGGCTCTCTTTCTCGAGGGCGACTATCTGCCCTTGACGGTGAGCGGTCCCCAGGGAGACCGGGTGGTGGCCTTTGCCCGAAAATTAGATCAGGAGTGGGTTTTGGTGCTGGCCGCCCGGTTTTATTCCCAATTAACCGAGCCGGAGACACTGCCCCTGGGAGAAAAGGTGTGGGGAGGAAATTTTCTTATGCTCCCCAAG
>VGSX01000332.1 GCA_016874895.1 Deltaproteobacteria bacterium | reverse complement strand
TTCTTTCACCGGCTCAATGGGGAATTTGGGCTTGGGAGGCGGCGGGATAACCCCTTCTTCGGCCATTTCATGAGGCATGAAGGTGAAGGGGACCCCAAAAATGTTCACGTATTCAGCGTCGAATAAACCAGTTTCCGGGTCTATCTCGTAAGAGGTGCGGCGCAATCCCCGGCCCACCACCTGTTCACAGAGCAACTGGCTGGAAAAGGCCCTCAGCCCCATGATGTGAGTAACCGTTTTAGCGTCCCAACCTTCCGAGAGCATCCCCACGGAAATGACTTTTTGAATCTTCTCCCCCGGTTTGCCCTTTTGACCCACGGTATCAACGGTCTGGCGCAGGAGTTCGGCCTGTTCCTTTTTGGAGCGCTTCCGGGTGGGGCCTTCCTCGCCTTCGCCTTCTTCTCCATTACCCTCCAGGGGGGCCTCTTCTTCCTGGGCTTCGGCCATGTCCAGCACTTTGGAATCTATATGGAGTATTCTTTCTGGGTAACAGAGCTCGTCGATTTTAATTTTTTTATGCTCAAAGGCATACTTAATCCGGGCGGCGGTTTCTACCCGATTCGCCACCGAAATCATCACCGGTGGGGTCAGGTGACCGGCATCCTTCCAGGACTTCTCCGTCTCCAGCCAATCTTTGCCCAAAAAGTAGTAACCGTTGATTAATAAATCCGGTAGGGGTTCCTGCTCCTGGGCCTTGCGGGTCACATCGTCTTGAACTTCCGGGTCCCGGTAAATGTGGTAGAACCGGGATTTCATCTGCGAAGTCAACTGACCGTCGTCCCTGATTACCACCCTGGGTGTCTTCACCAATCCGGCCTCAATGGCGTCATTGAGCCCAAAATCGCTGACGATCCAGCCGAACAAAGCCTCTCCCTGGGCCTGTTTACCCGAAGGAGCGAAAGGGGTGGCGGAAAAATCGAAGCAAGAGAGAATCCCCCGGGCCTCGTGGATGCGATCCAGGCCCCCCACCCATTTGGTGGCTTCCTCAATATCTTCTTTTTTCACCCCTTTGATTTTGGACTCCGCCGGTATCCGCCAGGCATGGTGGGCTTCATCATTGATCACCACCAGATTATGGGCCGCAGCCATCTCCCCCAGGACTTCCCGCACATAGGCCTCGTTACTTTTGGCCCCACGCTTGTCCACGCTTTTTTTCTTGGCGAGCTGCGCCGCCGTCTCCCAACTCAGCTTATGCCAGTTGTGAATAATGACTTTGCCCTGCCGCAGTTTTTCCACCAATCCCGCCGGAACGATGTTGAAAGCCTCATAATAGTTCCCCGGTCCGGCCGGTTGCAGCACCTGGAGGCGGTTTTTCACGGTCAGGCCCGGCGCCACCACAAAAATATTTTTGGAAAACCGGGTATTTTGGGGATACGTCACTTTATTGAGTATCTGCCAGGCAATGAGCATGGCCATGACGATGGTCTTGCCGGTGCCGGTAGCCATTTTGCAACACAGGCGGGAGAACAAACCGCCGTCAAGAGGAATGTCAATCCCCACCTTCTCGGCATCCGGGGCTTCGGCAAGCCAGATCAGCGTCTCCATGGCCTCCAACTGGCAGAAGAAAAAGCGCCGGTCTTCCCAGCCTTCCGGGTGGCGCCAGTGTTCCAGGAGCCGTTTGGTGATTCCGGTCACCCCGGCATACGGGTTTTCCTGATGCTCTCGCCAGGCTTGCACCCTGGGGCGAATCTGATTCACCAATGGAATCTCGATAAAAATGCCCGGATCATCATATGTCTGCGACCGCTCCGAAGCGATCACATAGCCCGCCGGACGCCGCCCGGCCTCCAGGCGAAACAGCCTGGTGTCCCGGTCAAAACGCCAGTAGTGCAGGGGTTCTTCATAGGGAGAATTGATAATGAGCTTGTCTATCCTCGCCCTGGCCATCATTCCACCCCGATAATCTTCAGGCTTTCAATGCCCCGGTCATCCACGATCTTCACTGCTACCCGCTTATTCTTCCCTGCTTCAAAGGGCAGAGACACGGTGCCCCGATAGGCTTCGATCAAGTCGGAATCTATCTCGGCCTTTAAATTCTTCGCCAACCGAGACCAGCCGCCTTTGTCGTCGGCCAAAGGGAAGAAGACCTGGCGGGGATAAAGACTCCGGCCGTCATAATCGGTATCCAGCAGCCACAGGGCGATCTTTTCCACACCCCCTGATTCCACGGTCCCGGTTTTGGGATTGTAATAGTCGAACCCCAGGACCTCCACCTGGTATTTACCCGCTTTGTCCTTGCTCAGGTGCACATCCGGCTGGCCGATAAACCAGAAACTTTCATTACTGGCCCGCTTCTTTTTCAGGTCTTCGGTCAATAGGTCGGTGTTCATCTGAGCTTTGACCAATGTCACTCCCGGCCAGGAGGTTTCATCAATGTCTTTAGCGGCTTCCGGGTCGAAGTGAAAGGCGGCAAAGACGATAATTTTGGGTCTTGGCCGAAGTTTCTCGGCTTCTTCCAGGGCTAAGTCAACCTGTCGCTGCTCCAAGGGTTGGTGTTCCGGCCCGAAAGAAATGACTACCCTCTGAGGATCATCGCCTTTGGTTTCCGCTTCCGCCTGGAGCCAACGGGTTCCTGGTAGCGGCTCCATCCGGGCAAATTCCATTTTTTGCCCGCCCTTGGCCCGGATGCCGGTGCGGAAGAGTTCATCACGCCACTGGTCCTGACGCAGGGTTTCGCCTTCCCGAGCGATGCCTTGATCTACCATGGGCTTAATTTCAATATCATCAATGGGCTTCACCACCGGGGCCGGGACTGCCTCCACCGTAAAGGGACCGCTCACTCTGGCCTTGGAGTTATCAATCAAAGGCTGGTCGTAGAGGGTTTTCTGGTCTGCATATTTGGCAATGGCAGCGTCGATTTCCACCCGACTCATGCCTTCCCGGATTTCCGGGTTGTTGGCTATAGATTTTAACGTAACGTGTGGGACGGTTTTGTATTTAAAACCGCTCCCCACCCCTTCCTCCGGGTGCGCCAGTTCATAGTAGTCGAACAGAGCAGTCATCAGACGCTGTTTAGCCAAGGTAATGGCTACTCGGGAAGTATCGCAGGTGATCCAGCGACGGCCCCATTTTTCAGCACAGTAAGCTGTGGTCCCTGAACCACAAGTGGGGTCCAAAACTATATCACCAGGGTCCGTAGCCATTAAAATACATCTGCTAATCGCATTATTTGATGTTTGAACAACGAAAATTTGCTTTTCAGCAAAACCTGAACCAACGGTGTCATGCCAATAATTACCTATGGGTGATACAGGAAAGTCATCTAAGTATAGTTTTGAACATAATGTTTTTCCAATTACCATTGTTCTTCCAAAGTTAATCAATTTCAGGGTATCTGAAGGGCCAATACTCCAATGTCTATTGCTACCCGGGTTAAAATTATTATTATTAAACTTGATTTCGGCACTAGATTGCTCATTGTATCCGGGCGAGCTTAATGGTCCTGGGCGAAATATTCTATATCCCTTTGGGATAATTGATGGGTTGTTGAGTTCTTCTGCTGTCATTTGCCGTTGTTCTTTACAATCTGGGGATTCAACCCATGTATATTGTCTTGCTCCATATTCACCAGGGCTTTTATCAATGTAAAGATTGTAATTCTTTACTTTCTCAGCATTTTTTGCATACACAATAATATAATCAAAAGTGCTTGGAATAGTTAATTTTTGTTGCGAGCCTGTTTTTCGGAATCCTATTTGCCCTACATAGTTGGCTGCTTCAAAAACCTCATCCATTAAATTCCGAACCAAATGAATATTTTCATCAGAAATTTGAACAAAGATGCTACCGCTCTCGGTGAGTAATTCTTTCGCAAGCCACAGACGATCTCTTAGATATGTCAGATACGAATGAATCCCCAACTCCCAGGTGTCCCGGAAGGCTTTGATCATTTCCGGCTCCTGGGTCAAATCTTCGTCCTT
>VGSX01000331.1 GCA_016874895.1 Deltaproteobacteria bacterium | reverse complement strand
CGCCAGGCGAACTTAAGGGCCAGGGCCCCGGCCAGGATATCCTGGGGAGGAATTTCGTGACCCAGATCCACCAGGCGGGCATGGGGGTTGAAGCCCAGGATAACCCCCTTCATGATGCCTACATACGCATCCCGGAGGCCGAAGTCGGTCAGGAGAGTAATGATGGGTGGCGGGGGAACACGGGGCGCCATGCAGGATACCGTTTCCGGACGGGAGATTAGTTAAAAAATAAAGTGGTCAATAGCAGTTAGAGACTAGTTCACCTGCACCTATTTCTGCCCAGACGGGATAAAAAAATAACCGCCGAGACGCAGAGGGCGCCGAGGAGTTTGAGTAACCGTTGGACGGGAAAACCAAGCGAGCAGCCTGCCTGCTGTGTTACATCCCCTCCTTGGCCAGCTCTTCAATCAAGGCTTTCTGTTTTTTACTCAGAGTTGAGGGAATGTCGACAATGATGCGGACGAATTCATCTCCCCGGGATTTGCCGTTGCCCATGGGCAGACCATGCCCTTTTAAACGCATTTTGGTGTGGCTGGTGGTGCCTGGGGGAATTTTCAGACTCAGAGTTTTGCCATCCAGAGTGGGCACGGTGAGCTTGGTCCCCAAAACGGCCTCGGAAAAGGTGATATGTTTATCCACATAGAGATCATGCCCCTCCCGTTTGAATACCGAATGGGCGATCTCCTTAATTTTGATATATAAATCCCCGGGCTGGCCACCCGCCGGATGGGAACCGCCCTTACCAGGGATGCGCAGTTTTTTCCCGGGCATGGACCCGGGGGGGATCTTCACGGAAACCTTTTCCATTTTCCCCTCCCGCTGGAACTCCACGATCTTTTCCACCCCAAAGGCTATTTCGTGCAGGGTCAGGGGCAGTTCCAACTGCAGGTCCTGGCCCCGCAGGGACTCTTGTCCCACGCCGAAGTCCCCGAAGGAGGAAAAATCGAAAATTTTACCCCGCCCCTTCTTGCCGAAACCGGAGGCCGACCAGCCCTGGCCGCCGAACCACCGCCCGAAAATATCCCCGGAAACACCGATGTCTCTGAAAATGTTGCCCAGATCAGAGCTGCGGAAAATGTCTTCCTGGGTAAATTTCCCTCGAAAGGCCGAGGACCCCATGGCATCATATTCCTGCCTTTTCTCCGGGTTGCTCAGCACCGCATAGGCCTCGCTGACCTTCTTAAACATTTCCTCGGCCTGCTTATCACCCTTGTTTTTATCGGGATGATACTTGACCGCCAGGGACCGGTAAGCCTTTTTGATGGTTTCCGGGGTAGCGTGACGGTCCACCCCCAAAATTTTGTAATAATCCTGTTCGATCATGGTATCGTTGAAAAAAGCTGTCGGCATTCAGCTTTCAGCAATTAAATTTCAGCAAGAACAAGGAGTTAAACAAATTCTGCCAACATTCAGAGAATACGCATGTTCTGCCGATCGTCCAACTGTAATCCTTGAGCTGCTGACTGAACGCTTACTAATTTATAACTATCCGGCGTGCGAAAATAATGTGAGGAAATACTATTTTAATGAAATATTATAAAAGTCTTCTGAGTTTTTGTCAAGCAGCCTAAATTTTTACCTTTTTAAGTTATCATACCCCCTGTCCACTCTTGAGAAAATTTGCACAGCTTATTCTTGATTAATTTGCTAAAATATGATATCAAACGGTCGTTATGGAATAGTCGAGGAATATCTTGTTATCAGGGAGCCTCTGGCAGAAATAATTTTTGCCAGTGCGGGTCAACTTGCGGCGATGGAAGCATCTAAAGGCCGCAACCGACTACGCCGTTTAACGGTGTTCACGATGACAGAAGAACCCTTTTGCAAGAGCTTTAAGGAAAAAATGAGCTTTTCAATAATCAAAAAAGTCCACGGCAACGCTAAGGAGGTAATTGTATGATGGCATTAGCAGGTGGTTTGGCGGCTCTGGCCCTGGGTCTCGTCGGGCTGGGCATCTGGTGGAAACAATTTCTCAATCTTTTGGCCGGTTCTGTCCCGCTCTTATTGCTCCTGGGCGGAGCATTAGCGGTATATCTGGGTTACGAAGAGGCCAAAGACAAGATCTTCAAGAAATCCGAACCCTCCGCCCCGGAAGCTGCGGCCGCTGCCGAATCCGAAGTGGAGCGCTACAAGGCCGAGGTAGAGCGGTTGAAATCCGAAATCGAGGCCCTCAAGAAATAAACGGCCTTTTCAGCACGGCAGATTCCCGGCCTCCTGGCCCCACCGGTCAGGAGGCCTCGTGTATTTCTCCGGAAAGAATTTTCTCTATTTCCCCCCCAGGTTTCTCTACCAGCAAGGCCCCATCCGGGGCTACATCCACGGCCAGGCCGGTGATGACCAGATCACCCCTTTCCACCCGCACCGGTCGGCCCAGGGTCACCGCCGCCTGGCGCCAGAGGTCCAGAATCGCCGGGAACTCCTGCCGCAAAAATCTATCGTAGAAGACATCCATTTCCTTTAAAAAGGCCCTGAAAATGGCCAGACGGGAATAACTCTGCCCCGGACCCGCCAGGGAGGTGGCCGTCGTGGCCAGATGTTCCGGGAAAGTTGACGTGTTGATGTTTAAACCCACGCCCAGGATCACATGACTCATGCGGTCGCTCTCGGTCTCCATTTCGGTGAGAATGCCGCCCATTTTCTTCCCGCCAAAGATAAGATCGTTGGGCCATTTGATGCCCACCCGGATGCCGGTGGCCCCTTTGATGGCCGCCGCCACTGCCACCGCAGCGGTGAGGGTGAGTTTGGGCAGTTCCAGCGGGGGAAGCGGCGGCCGCAGGACTATGGACAGGTAAATGCCCGTCCCCGGAGGCGATTCCCACACCCGCCCCAGACGCCCCCGGCCGGCGCTTTGGGTCTCAGCCACCAGCACCGCCCCTTCCGGGCACCCCTGGCGGGCCCAATCCTTGGCCGCATCATTAGTTGAAGGGACAGTGACAAAGTGCCGTACCGGTCCCCGCAACCTCAGGGCGATCAGGTCCCGGCTGATTTCCGCCGGCAGGAGCAGGTCCTGCCCGGGATGCAGCCGGTAGCCGCGTCGGGAACTCCCCTCCACCTGATAACCCCAGCCACGCAGGCGCTGGATGCGCTTCCACACTGCGGTCCGGCTCAGGCTCAACCGCACTCCCAACTGTTCCCCGGAAAGATAACTCTCCGTCTGTTTCAGCATCAGGAGTAGGTCCTGCTGCACCTGATCCAATGCCACGCTCTCCGATGTCGATTTCCTGGCCTCCCTTGCCATGGTCAATAATTCCCGGGCTAAAAACTACGTTTCAGACTGGAGCGTTCCATGATGTCGCTCTTCAGGGAATTGTTATAGATGGCCGCGCCGATTATCCCTCCCAAAACAAAGCCAACAATGGCTGCACTCACCGAGGGTGATACCAACAAGGCGATACACAGGCCGATGGCCGCATACCCCAAGGGGATAAACACCTGAGTCAGGTTAAGGTTACAACCGGGCAGCAGCACACAGATCAGCCCGAGGGCCAGGACCTGCCGCCAACCCCAGCCGCCAAAGCCGGGCCGCCTTTTATACTTGCCAGGATTCAGACTTCTCATAAGGTGCAGCATTGGTATTAATTATGAGCCCGCAGATGCAGCACCACTAAAAGCCATAGGCTTAGCCCGGCCTGGAAAGCGGTTGCGGTCCAGGCCACCGTGGCGCTCCCCCCGGGGGAGGCATAGAATTTTCTCTTGATAAACTCTTGATTCACCACCGCCCCGGCCACCAGGACCCAGGCGAACCAGCGCCCCGGCAGGGGCGAAGCCGGGAAATACCAGACGAGCAGCACCCCGACGATGAGCAGGATATTCACCAGGGTGAAGGCCAAACCTCTCACGTGGCCCCCCGGGGACGACGCCCCGCCCCCGTCAACCGCCGCCTGCCAGGCTTGCCGCCAGCCCTGGGCCAGCAGGGCGTT
>VGSX01000330.1 GCA_016874895.1 Deltaproteobacteria bacterium | reverse complement strand
AGGGAGGAACTACGGCTTACCGGGACGAAATACGCCTGTGGCCTGGGCAAGTGCGGTTCCTGCACCATCCTGCTGGCCGACAGTCCGGTCCGGTCCTGCCTGACGCCCCTGCGGGCCGCGGCGGGGAAAGAAATCATCACCATCGAAGGCGTCCCCTCGGAGCATCCGGTGAAGCAGGCCTGGATTAGGGAGCAGGTTTCCCAGTGCGGATATTGCCAGCCAGGGTTTATCATGCAGACCATCGGCCTGCTCCAGCAGCGGGGCGATGCCTCCTGCGAGGAGCTGGTTAACGGCCTGAAACGCAATTTGTGTCGCTGTGGAACCTATCCCCGCATCAAACGGGCCTTGCAGAGCCTGACAAACTCTCCCCCGGCGCCCTTCCTTGCTCTTGGCGCCCCCCAGTTTTCTGAAACACCGCACCTGGGGGAAGGATTCGGCCTGACGGTTACTCCCGCACCTAACGGCTTTACCCTGGCCGCGGTCAGCCGTCGCCATTCTGTCCTGGAGCCGCCGGTATGGCTCTGGCTCACCCCGGACAATCTGCTGACCCTGGTGCTCTCCAAGTCCGAGATGGGGCAGGGCGTCTTCACCGCCCTGGCCATGGCAGCCGCGGAGGAGTTGGACCTGCCGTGGGAACTGCTCCGCCTGGAAGCCGCCCCCGCCGGCCAGGGCTATGAGGACCCGGCCTGGCGGGTGCAGCTCACCGGCGGCAGCAGCAGTATCAGCCACCTTTACGAGGTATTCCGGCACCTCGGGGCCGCGACACGGGAAATGCTGCTGGCTGCCGCGGCCCAGGAGTGGGCGGTGCCGGTGGCCTTGCTCCAGGCCCGCCAGGGCGTGATTCGGCATCCCAACAGCCAGCGCCAGGCCGATTACGGACATTTCTGGCGGCAGGCCGCGGCCCAGCCGGTTCCGGCCGCCCCTAAACTCAAGGAGCCGGCGGATTATCGCTACCTCGCCAAGGAACTGCCCCGCATCGATGCCATGCTCAAAGTCAACGGCGCGGCCTCCTTCGGCTGGGACCATTGCACCACCCCCATGCTCTACGCCGCCTTAGCCCGGCCCCCGGCCTATGGGGCTCAACTCCTCGACCTGAACTCTGGCCCTTCAGAAAGCCTTCCCGGAGTCCGCCGGGTGGTCAGGCTGGACCACTCCGCGGCCATCCTGGCCGACACCCCGGAGGCGGCCTGGAAAGGCCGGGACCTGCTGCGCATCTCCTGGAGCTCGGGCAGCCATCCGGAATTGGATGACGCCCGGCTGGAGAAATTTTTCCTGGACCACCTGGACCGTCCCGGGGTCGTGGCGCGTCAGAGCGGTGAAGCTGACCAGGCTTTGAAAATCTGCGCCCAAAGCCTTGAGGTAGAATACTTTCTGCCCTATCTGGCCCACGCCACCCTGGAGCCCATGAACTGCCTGGCCGACGTCCGGCCCGAAAGCTGCGAGATCTGGGCGCCGTTGCAGAACCAGAGCAGAGCCCTGCACACCGTGAGAGAGCTTACCGGTCTGCCCCCGGAGCGCATCCTGATTCACACCACTTTCATCGGCGGAGGGTTTGGCCGGCGCCTGGAAACCGATTATGTGACTGAAGCCGTGCGCCTTTCCCAGGTTGCAGGGCAGCCCGTAAAGCTCGTCTGGACCCGGGAAGAGGATTTCCGCTATGATTTCTTCCGGCCCATGACCGCCAGCCGCATCCGGGCCGGGATAAATGAACAGGGACGGCTGCAGGTGTGGGACCATACCATCGCCGCTCCCTCCATTGCCGCCCGGACCCGCCCCCATGTCTTGAAAACCGGCATCGACCCGGACGCCGTGGACGGCCTGCGGAACCTGGCCTACGACATTCCCCATGTCCGGATTACCTACGTCCGGGTGGACCTCCCCATCCCGGTGGGGCCCTGGCGCTCGGTGGGCAACTCACACAATGCCTTTACGCTGGAATCAGGTATCGACGAACTGGCCCATCTGGCCAACCAGGACCCCCTGGAATTCCGCCTGGCCCATCTGGCCCTGGCCCCGCGGGCCGGCCGGGTGCTGGCCGCGGCCGCAGAAAAGGCCGGCTGGGGTAAACCCCTGCCGCCGGGCCGGGCCCTGGGCATTGCCCAACATTTCTGTTTCGGCAGCTACGTGGCCCAGGTGGCCGAGGTCTCGGTGGCGGAAGAAACCGGCGAGATCACCGTGACTCGGGTGGTCTGTGCGGTGGATTGCGGGACGGTGGTCAACCCGGATACGGTGCGGGCCCAGATGGAGGGAGGCATACTCTTCGGCCTCGGCGCGGCCCTGAGGGAGCAGGTGCGTTTTGCCCAAGGCGGGGTCAAAACCCTGAACTTTGCGGATTACCCCTTATTGACTATCCAGGAAACACCCGAGATCGAGGTGCAGATCATTGCCCAGGGTGATTCCCCGGGCGGCATCGGGGAGCCGGGCGTGCCCCCCATCGCGCCGGCTGTGGCCAATGCAGTTTTTGCCGCCACCGGCCGACGTTGGCGGCGACTGCCTTTATGTGTGCCGAGCCTGCACAGCAACTCGGAATGGTAGGGGCAGGCCCCCGTGCCTGCCCTAAAATCAATTTTATAGCGACTGCGCATAAAAAATTATTGGTTTCAAAGCAAAGCTTTGAGAATAATTGCGTTCCCAAGTACAACTTGGGAACGAGAAAAAACATGGCACTCCTCGCACGAGCCGCATTTTTGCATTAAGGCTGCTTCCATTTTTCAAAATAGCGCTGATTCTCCTCGAGGACCTGCATAAGGGCCTCGGCGTCCCGGTCCAGGACGATCTGCCGCAGCTGGTGCACCGCCTCCTCGAAGGCGGCGTGGGTGAGGCGGTTCTGCGGGTTCAAGAGCTGAATATGGGCATACAGGGGAAAATTCTGATTCACCAGGTGATACACCTGATCGTAGACCGCCCGGAAGGTGGGGGTGGCCAGGGTCTCCATGCGGTTGATATCGGCATCCAGACGGCGGAAGGTCGTCCCGAGAGTGATGAGGGTGAAATGGGTGAGACCCTGGACCAGGGACATCAACCGGTCATGCTCCTCGGGGGTGGTAATCTCCACCTTGGCCCCGGCCTGGATCAGGAGATCGTGGAGCCAGGTGAACCATGAGTCACCCCGGCCCCGGCAGAGGACGATGTTCTGGCCGGCCAGGGACTCTTCTCCAGGTCCGAAGAGGGGATGCGTGCCCACCACCTCGCCCTTAAAATGCTCCAGCATGGCCTGCATGGGCCCCTGTTTCAGGGAGGTCAGGTCGGTGAGCAGGGCCTCGGGCCGGATAAAGGGGGCAAGTTCGGCGATGACGGCCTCGGTGAGGTGCAGGGGTACGGAGATGATGACCACATCGGCCCGGGCCGCCACTTCCGGGCAGGTGGGGGTCAGGCCGGGTTCCCCGATGAGGACCTCCAGGCCCAGGTCGGTAAAAACCCGCTCAAACCACCGGCCCATCTGCCCCAGGCCGCCGATAATCCCCACCCGCGGCTTCATTGAATGGCCTTGTGGCGCAGGAGAAAATCCGCCAGGGTAAGTTTTACCATGGCCGCGGCCACCGGCACGATGCGGGGAATGGCGCTGATGTCGTGGCGGCCGCCGATGCTGACGGTCTGGGGACGCCCCTCCCGGTCGATGGTGTGCTGCTCCCGGGCAATGGACGGGATGGGTTTCACTGCAGCCCGGATAATAAGGTCATCGCCGTTGGAAATGCCCGCCAGAATGCCGCCGGCATGGTTGGTGGCAAAACCCCCGGGGGTCAGCGGGTCGTTGTGCTGGGAGCCGGTCATACCGGCGGCGGCAAAGCCCGAGCCGATTTCCACGCCCTTCACTGCGCCGATGGACATGACGGCCTGGGCCAGCACCGCATCCAGTTTGTCAAAGACCGGCTCCCCTAATCCGGCCGGACAGCCCTTCACCCGAATTTCCACTATTCCCCCCA
>VGSX01000329.1 GCA_016874895.1 Deltaproteobacteria bacterium | reverse complement strand
ATCAGCTTTCAGCAAAAACAATGGGTTAGGGAAACTAAGCGAAAAACCAGTGATCCACCACCTTAGAATAACTATTTGAATTTAAAGCATTAGCTGACGGCTGTAAGCTGACCGCTGAACGCTTACTAATGAATTAGCCGATTATGGTTACAATCGGGATAAAAAACAGGGTAAAAAGCAAATAGTCATCGGTCTGCTTACCGATATTGACGGCACCCCTGTAGCTGTCCGGGTGTTTCAAGGAAATACCGCCAACACTACTACTATCCCGGAACAAATAAGCATCCTGGCCAACAAATTCGGAGTAGAGTGCAGCAGCAGATGGCTCATCTGCCCTGCCGGGTGTCCGTCCTGGGCCAGGAATTCCAGGCCGAGGCCAAACTGCGGTATATTCAGGAGCTCGGGGCAGAGCAAACCGTCTGCATCGGCAACGGCCGCAACGACCGCCTCATGCTAAAGGCTGCGGCCCTGGGCCTGGCAGTCATCCTGGAGGAGGGGATTGCCAAAGAGACTATCCAAGCCGCCGACATCGTTGCCAAGTCAATTAATGATGCCCTGGACCTGTTGCTCAACCCCCTGCGTCTCACGGCTACCCTGAGGTCTTAATTATTTTTTCAGCTTATAAAGAGGGATTTAGGGGGATTTTCCGAGGTACTCTGCAGTCAACAGCATCGAAGTTAAGCAGGGTGGCATGCGAGGATATCCTTGCCAGGTTCCCCCTGTTAGATTATTAGATATAGGCTGATAATCATAGAACAAATTAGTTGACAATGCTTGCATGATGCCTTAATCTCAAATTAACTCAGCTTTATGCAGTTAAATCTCATAAAATTCCTTAAAACTAATTCAGTCTGACTTCAGCCTGGAAAAATTAGCCTAGAGCCCTAAATTTAACTGAATACTGGTGGGATGTTCAAATAATTGCGTTGGCGCAAATCTTCCATGAATAGAGGGTTGCAAACGTGAGGGAGGGAAACGACTGCCCATCTCGAGGCTCTGATTCTGTGGCGATCATGGCGATTCTCTCTGTCATGGTCAGCCTCCTGTTCCTGGGGGCGGTCTGTATGGGTGAAGCCCGGGCCGCGGATAAACCGCCCATCCTCTCCGGCTGTGAGATCGATTATCCGCCCTTCTGCCTGGTGGATGCAGACGGGCGGGCCTATGGCTTTTCGGTGGAACTCTTCCAGGCTGCCCTCCAGGCCATGGGACGCGAGGTCACCTTCCGCACCGGTCCCTGGGCCGAGGTTAAGGGCTGGCTGGAAAAAGGCGAGGTCCAGGCCCTGCCCCTGGTGGGCCGGACGCCGGAACGGGAGCCCTTTTTTGATTTCACCTTCCCCTACATGTCCCTGCATGGCGCTATTGTGGTGCGCCGGGATAATACCGACATTCATAATCTCGAAGACCTCCGGGGCCGCCGGGTGGCGGTCATGCAGGGGGATAATGCCGAAGAGTTTCTGCGGCGGGAGGAGCGGGGCATTGACATTTATACCACCCGTTCCTTTGAAGACGCCCTGCGCCAGCTCTCTGAGGGCCGCCATGACGCCGTGGTCATCCAGCGTCTCGTGGCCCTGCGCCTCATCCAGGAAAACGGGCTCACCGACCTGAAGATCGTGCCTCGGCCCATCGAGGGCTTCCGCCAGGATTTCTGCTTTGCCGTCAAGGAAGGCGACCGGGAGACCCTGGCCCTCCTGAATGAAGGACTCTCCCTGGTCATGGCGGACGGGACCTACCGCCACCTGCACGCCAAATGGTTCGCCGCCCTGGAACTGCCGCCCCACCGCCGCCTGGTCTTCGGCGGCGACCACAACTACCCGCCTTACGAATATCTTGATGATAAAGGACGTCCAGCAGGATTTACTGTCGAGCTCACCCGGGCCATCGCCCGGGAGATGGGTCTCGACCTCGAGATCCGCCTGGGGCCCTGGTCTGAGATAGTTGCAGCCCTGGAAAAGGGCAAAATCGACGCGATACAGGGGATGTTCTATTCCCCGGCCCGGGACCTGAAATTCGACTTTACCCCTCCCTATACGGTAAATCACTACGTCAGCGCAGTACGGGCGGGAACAGGTCTGCCTCCCGGCAGCTTGGCGGACCTGGCGGACCGCCATCTCGTGGTGCAGCGGGGCGACATGATCCAAGACTATCTGGTTCAGAACGGTCTGGGAGATCACCTCACCCTGGTGGAAACCCAGGAGGAGGTGCTCCGGGAAGTGGCCGAAGGTCGCGCTGACGTCGGCTTGGTGCTTCGCATCAGCGCCATGCACCTCATTGACAAACACGGCTGGACTGATCTTAACCTGGGGCGGACCCCGATCCTGTCCGCGGAATATTGCTATGCCGTACCCCGGGGCCAAAAAGCCCTCCTGGCCCAGTTGAGCGAGGGGTTGAAAATCCTCGAGGAGACGGGCGAATACCGGCGCATCCATGATAAATGGCTGGGGATTTACAAGGAAGAACAGCTATCCCCGGTCGCCGCCCTGCGCTATTTCGCCATGGTCGTCGTTCCTCTGCTCCTCCTCCTGGTGGCCTTTTTGTTCTGGTCGTGGTTCCTGCGGCGCCAGGTAGCCAGCCGGACGGAAGCCCTGCGGCGCAGCGAAGCCCAGTTCCGCTCCCTGGTGGAGGGAGCCCCGGACGCCATTTTTGTCCAGACGGAGCACCGCTTTGCTTACCTCAACGACACGGCCTGCCGGCTTTTCGGGGCCGAGTCCAGCCACCAGCTCCTCGGGCAACCGGTCATGGACCTGTTTCATCCGTCGGTGCGGGAGAAAATCCGAAACCGGATCCACCGGCTGAATGAACTCAGAGAACGGGTTCCGGTCATGGAACAGATTTATCTGCGCCTGGACGGCAGCGAAGTCCCGGTGGAGGTCTCAGCGGTCCCCCTTTTCTATGAAGGCAAAAACGGGGCCCTGGTCTTTGTGCGGGACATCACCGCGCGCAAACAGGCCGAGCAGGCCCTGCGGCAGAAACAGGCCATGCTGGCCCGCACCGAGGCCATCGCCAACCTCGGCAGTTGGGAATGGGACTCCGCCACCGATACCGTCACCTGGTCGGATGAACTCTTCCGTATTATGCAGATGGACCCGGCCGGGGGCGCGCCGCCTTTTGCTCAACAGCAACACCTTTTTCACCTAGAGGATTTCGCCCGCCTGCAAGAGGCGGTGGCCGTAGCCCTGAGCGAGGGGAAGTCTTACGAACTGGAACTGCGCCTCCTGCGGCCGGACGGCACGGGGCGCCACTGCCTGATAAGGGGTTATCCGGAAAGAGGGGAAGGCGAAAAGATCACCCGTCTCTATGGCTCCCTCCAGGACATCACGGAGTTTAAGCTGGCCCAGGAACGCATCACCCATTTGAATAATGTGCTGCGGGCCATCCGGGATATCAACCAGTTAATCGTCCGGGAGCGGGACCGGGAAACCTTGATCCGGGAGGGTTGCCGGCTGCTGGTGGACAATCGCGGTTATATGGCCTGCCTCATCATTCTGACGGATGAAAACGACCGGCCGGCAGTGTGGGCCGAGGCGGGGCTGGGAGACGGATTCCGTCAGCTGCAAGATATGCTTGAACGAGGCGAACTGCCCCCATGTTGCCGCCAGGACGGAGGAAATAACCAGATATTGCAGATTCAAGACCACTCCGTCATTTGTGGTGAGTGCCCCCTTACGGCAAGATACGCCGATACAATATCCTTGTGTACTGCCTTGGCCCATGGGGACGTCTCCTTCGGCTATCTCTCTGCTGCCCTGGAACCAGGAGTTGGCGCGGACGCCGAAGAGCTCAGCCTCTTCGCGGAAATGGCCGAAGATTTGGCCTATGCCCTGAGCGTTCTGAAAATGGAGGAAGCCCGCCAGGAATCTGAACGGGAGAGAAAATTACTGGAAGATCAACTCATCCAGGCCCAGAAAATTGAAGCGGTGGGGAGGTTGGCCGGAGGCGTAGCCCATGAT
>VGSX01000328.1 GCA_016874895.1 Deltaproteobacteria bacterium | reverse complement strand
TTTCAAGAACCAGGAAACATTTATCGATTCCTCGTTGGAGCTTCGTGGGGAGCCGGCCATAAACCTTGCGAGCCGACTTCGTCATCAGAACTTTATACTGCATCGGTTTTTATATCTCTCCAGGCGGCATATTCTCCTTTGGCATACTCCTCCCGTCCCCTGTTTATGGCCTGCACTTCCGCCTCAGTGGGCTCGACTTCCTCAGGCTCCTGGATGAAGCGAACATACTCCAGGACTGCTTCAAGAGACTCCTCTGGGAGACTGTCCAGAACCTTGTTTATTTGTTCACATATGTTCATTGTTGCTCCCCTTGATTTTACTATTTTTATTTTATCTTATTCTCTCGAAACTGCAATGAGACCATTAGTTATCTACCCCATCTAAAAATTTTTTGCCCTCCGGCAGGGTTTTTGATAAGGTGAAAAAATTCGACATAAATCCTTAACCGGACTATTTAGAGGTAATTTTGTTATGATCCCACGCTACAGCCGACCGCAGATGGCCCGCATCTGGACGGAAGAACATAAATTCCACACCTGGCTGCAGGTGGAGCTGGCCGCCCTGGAGGCCATGGCCCGACACGGCCTGGTCCCAGCCGCGGCGGTGGCGAATATTCGCGACAAGGCTCGCTTCGAAGTGGACCGCATCGAGGAGATCGAGGCCCAGACCAAGCACGACGTCATCGCCTTTCTCACCAACGTGGCGGAGTACGTGGGCGAGGACAGCCGCTACCTGCACTATGCCCTGACCTCCTCGGATATCCTGGACACGGCCATGGCCCTGCGCCTGCGGGAGGCCGCGGACATTCTCCTGGCTGACCTGGACCAGCTCCTGGCCGTCCTGAAAGACCGGGCCCAGGAGTTCAAGTACACCGTCTGCATCGGCCGTTCCCACGGCATTCACGCCGAACCCATGACCTTCGGCCTCAAGTTCGCCCTCTGGTACGCGGAAATGGCCCGGAATCGGGAACGCCTGGCCCGAGCCCGGGCTGTAATCAACGTGGGCAAGTTCTCCGGCGCGGTGGGCACCTTCGCCCACCTGCCCCCGGAAGTGGAGGAGACGGCCTGCGCCCTGCTGGACCTTGAGCCCGCGCCCCTGGCCACCCAGGTGATCCAGCGGGACCGGTACGCGGAATACTTCACCACTTTGGCCCTCATCGGAGGCACGGTGGAGAAGATGGCCGTGGAGATCCGCCACCTGCAGCGCACCGAGGTCCGGGAGGCCGAGGAGTTCTTCAGCGCCGGCCAGAAAGGCTCCTCCGCCATGCCCCACAAACGCAACCCCGTCCTGAGCGAGAACATCTCCGGGCTCTCCCGGGTCCTCCGGGGCAATGCCCTGGCGGCCCTGGAGAACATGCCCCTGTGGCACGAACGGGACATCAGCCACTCCTCGGTGGAACGCCTCATCGCCCCGGACAGCACCGTGCTCCTGGACTTCATGCTGGGCCGGCTCACCGGCATCCTGAAAAACCTCCTGGTCTATCCGGAAAATATGCAGAGAAACCTGGAGCTCACCCGGGGGCTGATCTTTTCCCAGCGCCTGATGCTGGAACTGGTGCACAAGGGCGTCACCCGGGAGGAGGCCTACCTCCTGGTCCAGGGTCCGGCCATGCGGGTCTGGCAGGAGGGCCTTAACTTCCCCGACCTCATCCGCCAGGACCCGAAAATCGCCCACTACCTGAGCCCGGGGGAAATCGAGGCCGTCTTTGATCTTCAGGAATACCTCAAACACGTGGATTATCTCTTCCGGCGGGTTTTTGGGGAATAAGGCGAGGATCGGTTGTCAGATCTGCTCTTGTGTCCGGGTTGAACTTGGGCACAAGGGAAAAAGGGTCTTAACTGCACACCATTTATAAATTAAATTATAATCAATATATATAGATAACGCCCTGAAAGGAAATTGTGTTATAGTGCAATAGTATTATCCTATTGTTGCCGATTAGTTCTAGAGGATGACTGGCAATCGGATACGAAGGGCTGGGTCAGGTCTATTCTGGCAGCAGGCAGCGGTTAGCTTAAGGATAAAAGAAAATTAAATAGTTCGTTTTAGATGACCGACACCTGAGGCTTGACCAAAGGTTGCCTGACTGATTGTTTTTGCAGAGAGCTGATAGTTGAACGCCTCTATTTTTTCACCTGCAAGCTGATCGCGGCAAGCTCATGCAAAAATACCGGAAGTGCGAGCCCGAAGAGAAAACCCCGGAGCGCCATAAGAGAGGCGGTCATGTTGCAGCGAAGAATAACAATCAATAAATGGTTAGGGACAATCCTGGCCCTCTCGCTGGTGGTCTTATCGGCTGGGGGGGTCTGGTTTTACCGGCACCAGGAACAGACGACCCGCCAGGAAGCCGAGGGGCTGCTGGCTGCCATAGCCCGGCTGAAAGCCGATCAGATCGCCAACTGGCGGCAGGAAAGGCGGGCGGACGCGGCCCAGCTGATGGAACATCCCCTGATGCCGCAGTTGGTGGCCCAATTCCTGGCCCAGCCCCAGCCGCAACTGCAGGAGCCGCTCCTCAAACGGTTTCGCAGCCTCCAGACCCACCGGCATTACTCCGATATCTTTCTAGTGGACGCCCAGGGGCAGGTGCGCCTGAGTCTTACCGGCGCACTTGACTCTCACCAGGAATATGCCCCGGCCCTGGCCGCGGCCTGGCGCCGGGGCCTGCCCGAGTTCACCGAATTGCATGTGGACGAGGATAACACCGTCCCCCATATCTCCGTGGTGGCGCCATTTTTCACAAGGGAGCAGGACGGCAAAAAGCCCTTAGGAGCCCTTATTCTGGTGAGCGACGCCTCCCAGTTTCTCTATCCCCTCATCCAATCCTGGCCCATACCGAGCCAGACCGCAGAAACCTTGCTGGTCCGGCGCGAGGGGGACGAGGTCCTTTATCTCAATGACCTCCGCCATCAACCCGGTGCGGCCCTGAAGTTGCGTTTTCCATTGACCCGGACGGAAATCCCGGCGGTGCAGGCCGCCCTGGGGCGCGTCGGCATCGTGCAGACCTCTGATTACCGGGGCGTGGAGGTCCTGGCTTATATACAGCCGATCCCGGATTCCCCCTGGCTGATGGTGGCCAAAAAAGAAACCCAGGAGGTTTTTGCCCTCTGGCGTTTCCGGTCCCGGTTGATCCTGGCGTTGGTGATCAGCGTAATAGCTCTGGCGGGTTTCCTGGGGCTGGTCGTGTGGCAGAATTACGAAAAGGCCCACTACCAGGAGTTGTATCGGGCCGAGGCCGCTTTACGCGCCGGTGAAATGCGTCATAGCCTCATCCTCAGCTCCATCGGCGACGCAGTCATCGCCACCGATGCCGTGGGCAGGGTGGAGTTCCTCAATCCCGTGGCCGAACAGCTCACCGGCTGGAAAGACGAGGAAGCCCGGGGCCGGCCGCTGGGGGAGGTCTTTCACATCGTTAACGAGGAAACCAGGGAACTTGTGGAAAATCCGGTGGATAGAGTCCTGCGGGAAGGAATCGTGGTGGGGTTGGCCAACCACACCCTGCTCATCGCCCGGGATGGGGTCGAACACTGCATTGCCGACAGCGGCGCCCCCATCCGCACCGAGCAGGGTGACATCAGCGGGGTGGTGCTGGTCTTCCAGGGAAAGACCTCGGAACGTCTGGCCCAGCGTATGACCGAGATACGCCTGGCCCTGATTAAATATGCGGCCCACCATACCCTGGACGAACTTATGCAAAAGGCCCTGGACGATATCGCCGACCTGGTCCACAGCCCCATCGGTTTTTTCCATTTTGTGGAGGAAGACCAGAAGACCCTTTCCCTGCAGCAATGGTCCAGCCGCACCCTCCGGGAGTTCTGCCGGGCCGAGGGCAAGGGGAGGCATTACGGCATTGACCAGGCCGGGGTCTGGGTGGACTGTGTGTACGAAAAAAAACCGGTAATTCATAACGACTACGAGGCGCTGCCGCACAAGAAGGGGACCCCCCGGGACATGCGGCGCTGCGGCGG
>VGSX01000327.1 GCA_016874895.1 Deltaproteobacteria bacterium | reverse complement strand
AGCAAACTGACCCAGACCCAAGCCCAGGACGAGGGCCAGCATTAAAATGATGTCCCGGTTACGCCAGAAATTTCTCATTAACCTCGCCTAATCCGATAAAGAGATTTTATGGTCGGTCCGGGAATCATAAAACAGCGGGGGCGCCTCGTAACCGGACAGGACTTTCCGGCAGGCGTCCACCATTAAACCCGCAATAATCTTATTGGACATGATCACTGCCGGATCAGGCTGGTAGATACAGGCCGCTTTATCCTGGGGCAGCTGGGCCGCAGCGCGCTGGGCCTCGATATTATACAAACCCAGCACTGCCGCCGGCGGCGGCCGATTATCGCCGGGACGATACGTCACCACCTGCCCCCCTGCCACGTCAGTTCCTCCACTGATAAGAATTTTCCCCAAAGAAGCGCAGGTCTCACTCAGGACAATACGGCTGGCAAAATTATCCACACAGTCAAAAATGACCTCGAATCCCGCACAATCCGTCCCTTCCTGGAAGAATTCCCGCCGGGCTGCGGCTCGGGTTTGAAACAAACGGTTGAGTTGCGCGGCCAGGGTCTCTGACTTACTAGCTCCCACTGCTCTGCCGAAAAAGACCTGCCGGTTGAGATTGGTCACATCTATGAGATCCGGATCAATAAAGGTAATATCCCTGAAACCGGCCAGGGCCAGCCCCAGGCCGACGAAATTACCCAGGGCCCCGGCCCCCACTACCGCAATGGCCGGCTGCTTCTCGGGCAAGGCCGACCGGGGGGTCCGGTAGCAGATCAACTCAGGGGAACTGCGCCCCTCCAAGAGGATATTTTTTGTTTCCTCTAAGATAATACCCGCGGCAATAATGTCCAGAACCCCGTCTGGGGAGCCAACCATAACGGGCAGGTTGTGGGGGGACAGAATTTCCTGGAGTTCCAGCCATTCCCGGCCTTTCCGGTAGGTGAAGATTTTAAAGCCCTGCTCCACCTCCGTCTGCCAGCTTAAGGCCCGGAGGACGGGCAGGTTTCCCTGAAATGCCTGCTCCAAAAGGATTTTGTGGGCCAGAGAGTAGCGGCTGAGGTCCACCACCAGGTGGCACTGACTAAAGACCTCATAGCAGAAAGGATGAGTGCAATAGCCCTGAAAGCGGTGCAGGTGCCATTCCGGGTTGAGATCCCGGGCCAGGGAGATAAAACGTTCATCCAGGGCCGGGGCCAGGACCCGGAGGTGATTAATGCCCAAAGCAGCCGCGGCCAGAAGAAAAAGGGAAGTCAGATATCCCTCATCGCCCACCACGCCCAGGCGAGCCCTGGCCAGGATGCCCTGGTTCCACCGGGGAATCCGCAGTTGCCGGTCCAAACGGTCCTGATAGGTCATAGGAGTATTAGGAGATAAGAGTATCAGACGACCCGTCCAGCCAGGACATTTTCCTGTAAAAGCATTCTCAGAGGCCTTCCAGCCGGGGAGGGATATAAGGGACAGGGGACAATCTGGTTTTGACTTCTTCCTCCAGGGCGGCCAGTTCCGAGGAAGTCAGGCGGCGACCGTCATCCAGGAACCTGATGGAAGCAGTTTTCTGGCTGACCATGGTCCGGCCCGAAAGGATGCCCCGTTTTTTGTAGTGAATCTCCTGTTCGTGCCAGCCAGCGTCGCCGATGACAATGGCATAACAGAAACCGCCGTACTCGGTCTCCCACAGCGCCGCCTGGGTCACCGGGACGTCGGTGACAAGACTGACGCTCCCTCTTCTCAGGTCCTCCTCCCCGCAGGCCTCGTGGTGTAGTAAGGCCAGGTCTTTAATGACAATCTCCACTTTGGCCACCGGCAGGCGCAGCAGGGCTGTGACGTAATCCAGGACCGTGGCCTGGTTGGCGTCGTCGGTGCCGGAAAAATGCTGGCAGGCAAGGTCCCCGTGGGAGTGAATCCAGCCGTTGATAATCATTGTTTCCGGCAGAGAATCCCGGTAGGCGGCTATCTTTTCCGGGGCCAGACTGACGTATTGCTCCTGGTTCTGGTCATTCACCGGCAGGCCGATGTCCACGATCACTTCCGGCTCTTCCCGCCGGGCCAGAGTAAATCCGTACCACTCATAACTCCGTTCATGGATGGTCCGCACCAGCTCATTGATTGTGAAGGCCTTGGCTTTGGCAAAGGTAGACATGAGAATCTCGGTGGGCAGCTCTGCCAGGGGAATTTCCCCGCTGGGGCGTTTGTGCAAACCGGCCAGGCTCTTGATTCTCACTGCAGCCTCCGGCGGATATAGCTCTCATCCACCTCCAGGACGCCGGTGTAGGCGCCGGGGAGGCGGAACATGTCCTCTCCCAGCACCCGGTGCAGGATACTGACCAGTCCCCGGGCCCCGGTGCGCTCCTGCTGGGACCTGAGGGCCACGGCCTTCAGGGCCTCGGGTTTTACTGCCAGATCAATCCCCCAGGTCTTGAAATCAGCCACATAAGCCTTCAAGGGGCTATCTTCGCTCCGGGTGAGGATATCCATGAGATCCTGCGTGGTTAGCATATCATAGGTCACCCGCACCGGGAATCGGCCCATGAGTTGGCGCTCCATGCCGAAGACCACCAGATCTTCGGTGAGGAGATGGTCCTGCCAGTTCCCGGTGAAGCCGTGCAGGTCCATCCTCTTCTGCACCACCGCGTCCAGTCTGTCAAAGACGCCCCCGGCAATGAACAACACGTGTTTGGTGGAAAGAGCCAGGCGCTCCTTTCCCAGGTCAAGGGTGTTCTCCACGCCCTCCACGAGTTTTAATAATCCCTTCTGCACCCCCCGGCCGGAAACGTCCCGATAGGCCGCGGCCTCGGAAGCGATTTTATCCACTTCATCGAGATAGACGATGCCCATCTGGGCCACCTGGGGGTTGCCCCCGGCGGCCACCAGCAGGTCCACCAGAATATCGCTGGTATTCTGGCCCACATACCCCGTTTCACTGAACTTGGTCAGGTCCTCCACCACAAAAGGCACTCCCACCAGACTGGAGGCGGTCTCGGCAGTATAGGTTTTACCGCAGCCGGTGGGCCCGATGAGGACGATGTTGGCCTTGGGGGTGCGGGTCTGGCGCAGGGCCTGGTCCAGATCCTTGCCGTTATCAGCCAGGGAGGCTTTCAAGGCATGACCCAGGCGGCGATAATGAAAAGCAATGGCCGTGGCCATGATCTTTTTGCCCTTTTCCTGGCCGATGATAAAACGGTCCAGGTCATTTTTCAATTCTGCCGGGGTCTTGGCAAACTCGATGATCTGGTGCACCGCCTCATCCACCTGCTGCCGCCGCCGAACTTCCAGCTTTTCTAAAATACGCCGCCGGTTCTGCTCCGAAATATGGTCAAACATGCCCTCTGCCTTTAAAGCGGTTTTCAGTTTCTGGCTTCTGGTTTCTAGTTTCTATTTTTCGGCTATCAATACGAGGTTATTATCTAATTATACTCATCGGTTGCAGAAAATGTCACCTTCTGCCCGGCCCATCCCCCCTCTATCCGGAACCTGCGGGAGATTCCCCCGGCGCCGTAACGTGGGATTCTGCCACCACAAGGTGTTCCCAGGAATGCTGCTGCAGCGTCTCCGCGGTAAGGTGAGGATGCCGCTGGTAAAGCTGCCGGCTGATTTTCAGCTCCCCGGGCGAGCGGGCATAACTTAGATAGGGATTATTGTATTTTTCAATTATAGCAAGAGTTAATTGATATTGAGCTTCAGTCAGCAAGGGAAAAAGGCTTAAAAAAACCGGCTCTGTCCGGGCAGGATTGCCGCACCGGGTGGAGTCCACGGAATCGGTCGTATCAAGGAAAAATTTCTGATCAAGCTGGAATTTTTTAATGATGCCGGCCACTTGGGCAAATACCGGGGGCTGATAAAATTTTTTGTCTTTTTGTTGCCCCCGGCGCGTTTTAATCAGGTCTATTATCCCCATGTTGCTTGAGATGTCCTCCCTGCGGCAACGTGACGAAAAATTATTTTAACCCCCCCCCCCAAACCCCCCTTTTTAAAAAGGG
>VGSX01000326.1 GCA_016874895.1 Deltaproteobacteria bacterium | reverse complement strand
ACCCAGGCCCTGCTGGCCTTGCGAAAGCAACTGGCCGGACGGCAGGCCAAAGTACAGCCAGCCCGCTAATTGCTCCCTGAAACAAATCGGGAGTCCCCGTTGTCCAGGGACTCCCGTTCTTTTTGCGACAGCCAAGTCTTTGCGCCGTGGTTGTCCTCCCCGCCTGTTTTTACCGCCGCCGCCAGGCCCTCGCCGGGGGGGGATAGCTCTTCCGGCTTCGGGTTCAGCTTTCGCCGCAGGGTCGAGGCGGTCTTGAACACCACCACCCGCCGCTGCCGCTCCTCGATGCCGTCCAGTTCCGCCAGGAATTGGCTGAGCACCCGATCCGAGACGTGGGAGTCGGCTCCTCCGGTCCCCCGGGCCGGTAAAAGGGCCTCCGTCTCATCCAGGAAAATGATGCACGGCGCCGCCTGACGAGCGGTCCGGAACATTTCCCGGACCGACTGCTCGGATTCGCCCACATACTTCGACATCAGGGCTGGTCCTTTCACTGATATGAAATTAACCCGGCTCTCATTGGCGATGGCCTTGGCCAACAGAGTCTTGCCGCACCCCGGCGGCCCGGACAGAAGAATGCCCTTGGGCGGCTTAATACCCGCCTTTTTGAAGAGGTGGGCATATTGTATGGGCCACTCCACCGCTTCCCGGAGACGATCCTTGATTGCCATGAGGCCTCCTACGTCCTCCCAGCGCACATCCGGGATCTCTACAAACACCTCCCGGATGGCCGAGGGTTCCACCTCCCGCAGCGCCGTCAGGAAATCGTCCATGTGCACCTGGAGCTGGCCTAATTGCTCATAGGGGATAGTGGCACGTCCATAATCTATGTCGGGCATGAGGCGACGCAGGCAGATCATGGCCGCTTCCCGGCACAGGGCCTCCAGGTCGGCTCCCACGAAACCGTGGGTGATCTCCGCCAGATGATCCATATCCACATCCGATGCCAAGGGCATGCCCCGGCTGTGGATCTCCAGGATTTCCAGCCGTCCGTACCGGTCGGGAATGGGGATGGCTATCTCCCGGTCGAAACGCCCCGGTCGCCTGAGAGCCGGGTCCAGGGCATTGGGGATATTGGTGGCGGCAATAACGATGACATTCTGGCGTTTGGTGAGGCCGTCCATCAGGGCCAGGAGTTGTGCCACCACCCTTTTCTCCACGTCCCCCACCACCTTCTCCCGCCGGGGGGCGATGGCGTCGATTTCGTCCATAAAAATAATGCTGGGACCTTTGCGGGTGGCCTCATCAAAGATCTTGCGCAAGTGGGCCTCGGATTCACCATAAAACTTGTGTACCACCTCCGGACCGCTCACCGAAAAAAAGTTTGCTTCCGTTTCATGGGCAATGGTGCGGGCAATAAGAGTCTTGCCGCATCCGGGAGGGCCATGGAGCAGCACCCCTTTGGGCGCGTCGATGCCCAGGCGCTCGAATAACTCGGGGTAGCGCAGGGGAAGCTCGATCATCTCCCGGATGCGTTGCAGTTGGGACTTGAGACCGCCGATGTCCTCGTAGGAAACCACCCGACGGGTCTCCTGGGCCGCGGGTTTGCCGATTACCAGGGTGGTGGTGGGATTAATGAGAACCGGACCGCGCGGCATTAAGGTCTCCACTTGGAAGTCGGCAGTACGGCTGCCGAACAAGGTGGCCCGGATGCGATCTCCCTCCCGCACGGGCAGGCCGTCCAGGAGACTGCCGATGTATTTCAGATCCCGATCCGCCGGAGTAATGGTGATGGGAGTAAGTACTACCTGTTCCGCCGGCCGGCAGGCGATCTTGCTGACCTGCACAAAATCATCTATCCCGGCGCCGGCGTTCTCCCGGCTGATGCCATCCAGTTGTATGCGGGACCGCCCTCGTAGTTCCTTATAGGCCGGCATGGCTTTGCAGACTGTTTTCCGCTTACCCGCAACCTCCACGATGTCGCCGATGGCCACCTGGAGTTTCTCCATGTCTTCCGGTCCCATACGGGCATAAGCTCGTCCGACGTCCTTACCCAGGGCCTCCGTTACCTTCAGCTTCAGTGTTATGCCATCTGATTTCATAAGCGACTACCCCCGGCCATGACTAAGGCGTGCACTTGATCTCGATAATGCCGTTATTGCAAGAAACTTTCATCTTTGCAAGGTCATAGCTGCGGGGCAGAAGAACTTCTTTGCGGTATTTCTTGTCCTTTTTTTCGGCATAAATGGTGAGCAGATCGTCCTTGACCTCCAGGCGCACATCTTTGGGGCCGATGCCGGGCATTTCGGCCACCACCAGGGTGTGATCTTTCTCATCAAACACATCCACCACGGGCTCGCGGATTTCCTGGACCACGGTTTCCCCGGATTGCTCGTCCCGGCGGATGTTGCCGAAAGGTTCCACTTTAATCTCTTTTTCCCCTTTATCCCCTAGGCCTACCTTGAAGGAAAAACCATAGACGCCTTTCACGTCTTTATAGTGCAGTTCCCCGCTTTTCTTGAGCCGTTCACCTTTTTCCGCCAGATCGCCCAGTTTTTCGATGATGTCAGTCAAACCTTTGAAGATTCCACCGAAGCCTGCTTCCGCCTCGCCTGCCTTCTTTTTAGTCATAATCGCCTCCGGATTGCTTAATGCCTAAGGCCTTTAGTTTCGTGTGCATGGTCTTATAATCTATATGCAATAGCCGTGCCGCTTTTGCCTTGTTCCCCTGGGTATGCTTCAAGACCTGAAGCAGGACTTCTCTCTCCACGCTGACGACGCTGTGTTTGACGATCTCCCGCAGAGACAATTCGTTCCACGGCGTTCCCATAATCTTGGGAGAAAAAGCAAGTCCCGGCACTGGGGCGCGTTTGATCTCCAGATGTTTCTCGGTGATAATGTCTTCGGCCAGGAGCACGCCCCGACGGATGACCGACCGGAGCTGCCGGACGTTCCCAGGCCAGTTGTAGGATAGCAAGGCCTCAAGGCCATATTCGGAAAACCCCTGGACATCTTTCTTTAATTCCCTGTTGGTGATATCCAGGAACCGTTTGGCCAGATAAGGGATGTCGTCCTTGCGTTCCCGCAGAGGCGGGATAGTGATGGTAAATTCATTCAGGCGAAAATATAAATCCTCCCGCATCTGTTCAGATTCCACCAAGCCCAGGAGACTTTGGTTGCTGGCCACGATAAGGCGCACATCGACTTTTGTCGGTTTGGCTGCCCCCAGACGCTGGACCGCCTTCTCCTGGAGAACCCGCAACAGTTTCGCCTGGGATGCTAAGGGCAGATTGGCAATTTCGTCTAAAAACAGCGTGCCTCCCTGAGCTGCTTCGAACTTGCCGGCCTTGGACGCCACCGCTCCGGTAAAGGCCCCTTTCTGATAACCGAAAAGTTCACTCTCGATAAGGGTTTCGGGAATGGCACCGCAATCCACGGGAACGAAAGGCGCCTCGGCGCGTTGGCTCAATTGATAGATGGCCCGGGCCACCAGCTCTTTGCCGGAACCGGTTTCCCCCTCGATGACGACGGTAAAGTTCGATTGGGCCACTCGGTTTATTTCTCGAATAATGCGGGTAATGGCATCGCTGGGACCCATCATCACCCGGAGGAAATTATCCTCCGCCAGTCCTTGAGCATTGGGCCGACGCCGGCGCTCCCGTTCAGCCAGAGCGGCCCGCACCACCCGCACGACTTCCGTGTGCTCAAAAGGTTTGGCCAAATAATCGAAGGCTCCGGCGCGCATGGCCATCACCGCCGCAGGAATTTCGGCATACGCCGTAATGAGCACTACCGGCAGATCAGGATGCGTTTCCTTGATCTGTTTCAATACTGCCATACCATCGATTCCGGGCATTTTGACATCCACGAGCAGCATGTCCGGCTTTTCTAGGGGGACAATCTGCAAGGCTGTCTCCCCATCATACGCCACCTTGCAGGGCAGACCCTCTTTATGCATAAGGGCAGCAAGCATCATACCGATATCCCGGTCGTCATCCACGATGAGGACCCGGGTTTTCGTTGCGTCCATAATAACCTCTGGG